>JBFRWQ010000027.1:0-30787 GCA_051439665.1 Microcystaceae cyanobacterium
TTTGAAAATCGTGCCATGATTCATGTGTTTGAAAAGATGGGATTTGCCATACAACGGAGGATGTCTGAGGGGGTTTATGAGTTGAAAATGACTTTTACTCAATCTTAAATATTATATAATCCCAAGACTGACATCTTGCACTTACATTGACACCCACTTTTTTTATTGTTGTTAATTGATAGTAGAGCAAGTTAGGAGATAATCTAATCTTAAGACTAAAATATTGCACTTACATTGACACCCGCCTTTTTTATTGATGTTAATTGATAGCAGAGCAAGAGATAGTTAGGAGACAATCTAATCTTAAGACTAAAATATTGCACTTATATTAATATCCGCCTTGAAATTAATTTCAAGGCTAATAAGTAACGTTCAATAAATTGAACTAGAATTCTTAATCATCAAGATCATAATATAGATTTTTCATAGTTTACCTTTATGGAGCGCTCAAATCGGCAATTTGCTGTACAATAAGAGTATAACTCACCTAAAAGTTTTGGGATTCATGATATGGATACCGCAGATCATTCAAAGTCAGCGACCGCAAAACTAGAAGCTCGTACCAATTCAGTAGAAGTTAACTTAAATCTTCAAGAATCACAACTTAAGTTTTTAACTGGCTATAGAGATTATGGGTTTGAGAGTCAAGAAGCCATGATACAATCAGCCTTAGAAAGATTAAAACGAGAATTAGAAGAACAGGAATTAGACGAATCGGCGAAACTTTATGCAGAGGTTTATGCAGAAGATACAGAATTACAGGAATTAACTGAGGCTGCTTGTGCAGAGTGCTAAACTAGAAGGTAGAAAGAGAATTAATGAATAAAATCGAATTAGCTTGAAAAATTGTCTTTGACTTAACAGATTAATTGTTGTTAACTTCTTCCCTCTCTGCTTTAAGATTGTTTTTCTTGCCAAGCTTGCCATAAATCAGGACGGCGCTTTTGAGTACGCTGTATTTGTTGTTCTCGTCGCCATTGTTCAATTGCTTGATGATTTCCCGACCTTAACACAGAAGGCACTTCTAACCCCCGAAAAATAGGGGGACGGGTATATTGGGGATAATCTAGTAAGCCATCTTCAAAACTTTCTAACTTAAGAGACTCTTCTTTAGCAACGGTTCCTGGTAATAATCGAATCACCCCATTAATAATCGTTAAAGCAGGAATTTCACCACAGGTTAAAACGAAATCCCCTAACGAAACTTCTAAAGTTGTTAAGGTACGAATTCGCTCATCAAACCCTTCATAATGGCCACAAATTAAGATCAATTGTTCCTCATTTTGCGCCCAATTTTGCAAAAGAGATTGATTCAGGGGTTGGCCTTGAGGAGTCATTAAAATAACTTGGGATGCAGCAACACGGGGAATTGATTCCACCGCCGCAAACATGGGTTCTGGTTTTAAGACCATTCCCACCCCACCCCCATAGGGTTCATCATCTACCTTATGGTGTTTATCAGTGGTGAAATCTCTAGGGTTAATTAGATTAACTTGTGCGATATTCTTAGCTAATGCTTTTCCTAGTAAACCTGATTGTAAGGATGAGGTAAAAAAGTCGGGAAAGAGGGTAACAACGTCAATTATCACGGTTTAATTAGGGGAAATCGTTTCTAGTTTAGGCTCTTCTGTGGCATCAATCCAAGCAAGGGATTTAATTCGGCGATTTTTGGCATAGTCTCGGATTTCTTGGGGGGAACGTGCGCCTAATTCCATTTCTACCCGTAAAGTGCCATCAGACTGTCGTAGTTGTTCGGCATAATTAAATGCAGAAGCGAAAGATTGAGGGGTACAAGGAATTACTAACCAATCCATTGCAGGAGATACTTGGGGCAAAATCTCAGTTTCCAGTAACCTTGAATGTAAATCTTCGATATTAAAGGAAAAACCAATGCCAGACGCTGATAAATTCTGAGGATGATAGATCCCTAATAACTGATCATACCGTCCTCCTTGCCCCAAGGTGAAAAGTTGATGTTCCCCTTGACTAAGGACTTTAAAAACAATTCCTGTATAGTAGTCGAAGGTTTGCACCAGGCTAAGGTCTAAAATCAAGGGAAAATTAGGATTATTCTCAGCAATAGTCGTTAAGAGGGTTTTTAAGTTATTTACCTTTTCTTTAATCTCTTCACTCAATTCTAATGTCAGTACCTTGCTTAATACCTCATCTGGTGTCCCCCGTAAGTCAAAAATCGTCATTGCCCGTTCTCGTAAATCATCCGATGGATAAGTGAGATTTGTCAGGCTTACATAGTCTAAATTGGCCAGACAAGTCCTAACTTCCTGTTTTAGAGGCTCAGGGAACGGAGAAAGAAGCGCTTGCGTTAACCCAGCTTCTCCTAAAATCAGTTTCCATTGGGGAATTCCTAACTGTTTTAAGCAATCGGCCAATAATAGGAGAATTTCCGCATCCGCTAATTGTCCACCTGCGAACAGTAATTCTACCCCTGCTTGATAGAATTCTAACTGACGACCATGATGACCTGCGAGAGGTTGACGAAATACATTGGCACGATAACAGAGGCGCTGAGGGTAGGTACTATCCGCCATCCGAGTCACCGCAGTACGAGCGATGGAAGCCGTTAATTCTGGCCGTAAACCTAATTGCCCTTCTGTGGTATTTTGAAGCTGAATTACCGTATTAGGGTCAATTGCGCCCCCTGCTGTCAATGTTTCCACCCATTCTAGGGTAGAAGTCACCACACGCTGATAGCCCCATCGCTGAAAAGACGCTTGTAGGCGATCGTTAATCCATGCTTTTTGTACAACTTCAAGGGGAAGTAAATCTCTTGCGCCAGCCGGTGCTTGATGAATCATAGTCTGAGAGTTCGGAAGTCAGAGTTAATAGTAGAACATTTAGGGCTTAAGCGCTGTAAAACCAGTTTCCCTATCTGTAGGGATTTGGCCTAAGTCCTGAGTATCTGGTTATTCCTCAACTATATCTATTTAGGAGACGGAGGCAAAGCGCTAACACCCCAGAAAAAGATTGTTATGGAATAATGAGGAACTCAGAAATATAGGGAAAATATTTCCTTGATCAGAGTTAATTCCTAATCAATTCCTAATCAAGTGCGTATTGTTTTAAATCTTTCAAAGAAACCACTTCTAAAGCCCTAGCGTGGGTAGCAGATAGAATTACAGGAGGGGCGAAACCTTGTGTAAGCGCTTCTTGCCAACGAGCAGCACATAAACACCAGCGATCGCCAGGTTTCAAGCCAGGGAAGTTATAGGCGGGCATGGGTGTACTAAGGTCATTTCCTTGCAATCGGGTAAATTCTAGGAATTCTGCGGTCATTTGGGCGCAAATTACGTGAGAGCCAAAATCTTGACCCCCAGTGCGACAAAATCCATCCCGATAAAATCCTGTCATTGGGTTTGTACAGCAGCACTCTAATGGTTCACCTAAAACATTTCTGGCAGTGTTCATTTCAGTTATAGTCTATATGGTGACTGAGTAGGTAAGTATAATTAATTATATAGTCATTCTGATAAGTTTTAAACTAATGGCAAAATAAGGAGAGCAAAACTGATTTTACCTGAGTTTATCTTCATATATCTCAGTTATTGACCCACCGCTTTTCTTATTTCTTATATCTAAAAGATTAACTAAGGTATCTACTAAACGATCGCTTTCCATCGGCACAATATCTTTACCATCCAGTAAAGATTGAAGAATCACAAAATGAACGAGCGTCCCCACAAAAATTCTGACCATTGCTTCTGTATCAGTGTTTGTAAATTGCTCTTGATTAAGCAGATACTGATTTAAGCGCTCTAAAGCGGGTTTAACTAAATGATGAAGATAAATTTGTCCTAAGTGGGGAAAGCGTCCTGACTCACCAATAATAATCCGAATAAAGCCATGAAATTGTTGATCGTTTAAACCATTCTTTAACATCTGATGGGCTAAATATCGCAACACAATCTGTGGCTCTTTCTCCATTAATTCTGGGTGTTCTGTATCAAAAATAGTTTGAAATTTTTCCTGGGCTAAATGCTCAATGATCGCTGCAAATAAGGTTTCTTTATCGCCAAAGTGATTATAGACGGTTGCTTTGGAAATTCCCGCCGTTTTCGCAATTTGATCCATTGTCGTAGCTGCATAACCGTTCTTTAAAAACTCCTCAATCGCACCGTTTAAGATCGCTTCTGCCTTCTTGACTGACTTTTTCATGTTTTTACTACCTATGTTGACCGACACTTGACAAAACTAAACGGTTTAGTCTAGCATCATTATAGACCATTTTAAACTAAACAGTCTAGTTTAAAAAGCTCAATTCCCTCAACATGAGAGGAAATAACCATGCAAGAAGTAACAGCCAATTACAACAAAGCAGTAAAATCATGGCAAAAACCCCTTACCTTCCTAGCGATACTGCTATTTTTAGGGTTGGGTGGTCTGAGTCTCTATCGCTTGCGCTCATCATCCTCTATCAGCGCTGAATCTCCCCCTAGTGCCAGTCTTCCTCAAATTCGGACAGTGACAGCATTAGGAAGACTCGAACCCCAGGGAGAAATCATTGCTGTATCGGCAGCTTCAACGATGCAGAGCGATCGCTTAAAGGAATTATGGGTAAAAGAAGGGGATAGGGTAAAAGAAGGGCAAACCATCGCTATTTTGGAGAGTTATGATTCTGCTAAGGCGACGCTGAGACAAGCAGAGGATAAAGTGGTGGTTAACCAGGCTAAATTAAGCCAAATTAAAGCAGGGGCAAAGCAGGGAGAAATTGATGCCCAAAAAGCGACTATTGAGCGCTTGAAAGCTGAATTAAGGGGATCTCAACTCACTGATCAAGCTAAAATTAGCCGTTTAACCGCACAATTAAATGGAGAGAAAGCGGAACAAATTGCCAAAATTGAGCGCTTAGAAGCGGAGTTAGGGAACGCAGAACGAGAATTTGAACGGTATCGACAATTAGCTAAAGATGGGGCAATTTCTGAATCTGACTTAGATAGGAGACAGTTAACCTTAGATCAAGCGAAAAAGCAACTCAATGAAGTAAAAGCGACCTTTAATAAAACAGTTGCCACTTTAACCGAAGAAATTAGGGAAAATCAAGCCCAAGCCAACGAAACAGTTAATACATTAACCCAACAAATTCAGGCCGCTGAAGCAGACTTAGATCGTATTGCAGAAGTGCGTCCCGTTGATATTGCGGTTGCAGAAGCAGAAGTAAGGGAAGCCCAGTCTGCTGTCAGTAAAGCAAAGGTAGATTTAGAACGCAGTATTATTAAAGCGCCTCAAAACGGACAAATACTTGATATTTTAACCCATCAAGGTGAAAAAATTGCCAGTGAAGGCATTGTCAGAATGGGACAAACGAATCAGATGGAAGTCGTAGCCGAAATTTATGAAAGTGATATTTACAAGATACAAGTAGGACAAGGGGTAGAAATTACCAGTAATGCTCTTGAGACAACCTTACAAGGAACAGTAGAGAGAATTGGCTTAGAAATCAAGCGACAAGAAGTGATTAATACCGATCCTGCTGCCAATATTGACGCTAAGGTGGTTGAAGTCAGAATTAACCTTGATCAAGCTTCTCGTCAGCAAGTTACAGGACTCACTAATCTTCTTGTTACAGTAACAATACAAATAGGGAATGAACCATGAAAAATCTGCTTACTCGCTTACGAGATCGTACCCCTTTAGGATTATTTCAGCTTAAACATGATAAAACAAGGTTAATTACCGCTATTTCAGGAATTGCCTTTGCTGATATCTTAATTTTCATGCAATTAGGCTTTTTAAATGCCCTATTTGATAGTAGTGTCCTCTTTCATCAGAATTTGAACGCCGATTTGGTTATGATCAATCCTCAAGCTTTAAATTGGACATCCCTATCTACTTTTCCCCGACGACGACTCTATCAAGCAATGGATATCCCAGGGGTTGCTTCCACAGACGCTTTGTATATTAATACGGTTCAGTGGAAAAATCCCCAAACTCGGCAACCAACATCAATTATGGTAATTGGCATGAATATTGATCAATCTGCCTTTATTTTACCAGAAGTTAATCAACAATTAGATCAGTTAAAATTACCTGATACCTTCCTCTTTGATCGGAAATCAAGGGGGGAATATGAAACCGTTATTACTGATTATGAAGCGGGTAAACCAGTTAATACGGAAATTGAGCGCAGTACAATTACTATTGCTGGATTATTTAAAGGAGGGGCATCTTTTGGGGCAGATGGGACATTAATTGGTAGTGATCAGAATTTCTTACGTTTATTCCCTAAAAAAAGAGCAGGAACAGTTAGTTTAGGATTGATTAAGTTACAATCTGATGCTGATATTGAACAAGTTGCCGATCAATTAAATCAGTATTTTGCCGATTTAGAAGATGTTCAAATTATGACCTTAAAAGAGTTTATCAACTTTGAGAAAACTTATTGGGGGCAAAATCGGCCAGTTGGTATTGTTTTTGGTTTTGGGATGGTAATTGGTTTTATTGTTGGTGTCGTCATTGTTTATCAAATTCTTTCTACTGATGTTAGCGATCATTTAGCAGAGTATGCTACTTTTAAAGCGATGGGATATCGTCATAGTTATTTATTGGGAATTGTTTTTGAAGAAGCTTTGATTTTAGCAATTTGTGGATTTCTTCCTGGTTTAGGAATTTCTTGGGGACTTTATCACTTAGCACGGAATGCGACTGCTTTACCCATGTATATTACCCTGGGACGGGCAACAGGGATCTTTTTATTAACATTAATAATGTGCATTTTTTCAGGAATTATTGCAACTCGGAAGTTACAATCAGCCGATCCCGCCGATATTTTTTAGGTATTGTACAACAAGCTTCTAGCTTGTGACAGGCAAGATGCCTGTACTACTGGTCATAAATGATTTAGAACCACCATATCAACTATTAACTAATTATGAATCATCCTCATTCAGAAGCCGTCATTTCCATTCGTAATCTTAACCATTATTTTGGTCAAGGAGAACTGAGAAAACAAGTTTTATTCGAGATTGATTTAGAGATTAAAGCAGGAGAGATTATCTTAATGACAGGTCCTTCTGGTTCAGGAAAAACCACCCTATTAACCCTAGTTGGGGCATTGCGATCGCCTCAATCGGGTAGTCTATGCTTATTAGGACAAGAATTATATGGTGCAGGGACTGAACAATTAGTACAAGCAAGAAGACACAATGGTTATATTTTTCAAGCACATAACTTACATCGTAGTTTAACCGCTTTGCAAAATGTACAAATGGGCTTAGAAGTGCAAGGAAAATATTCTCGCATAGAACGAATAAAACAAGCAACAATGATGTTAGAAAAAGTAGGATTAAAAGACCATTTAGATTATTATCCCGATAACTTGTCAGGGGGACAAAAACAACGAGTAGCGATCGCTAGAGCCTTAGTCTCCCATCCTGCTATTGTTTTAGCAGATGAACCAACAGCAGCCTTAGATAGTCATTCAGGCCGCAATATAGTAAATTTAATGCAAAGATTAGCAAAAGAGCAAAAAACGACGATCTTATTAGTAACCCATGATAATCGAATTCTCGATGTTGCAGATCGCATTATTCAGATGGAAGATGGCCGAGTCAACTAGCTACACTTATTGGATAAAATAGCAATAACCCCAAATTCATAATTCATAATTTATAATTCATAATTCATGCCTTCCTCCCCTTATCAAAGTCGTTTGTTGTCTTTCCTCAATCGTCAATCGTTGCGATGGCGAGATCGCCTTGGAAAAACCAGTCGTCAGTTGAGGGTTGCAGCAGAATGGGGAGTGCAGATGCTGGTTTATCCTGTCTATTTGTTGGTACAAACGGGAAGACTATTTGGCAATAAGATAGAACAGAGTGCAGTTAATCCTCAGTTAACCTCATCAGAAACAGATTTAGACCAAGAAATACCCAGTGATCAACCCATTGAAGAGATTTTAACCCTAGTTGAGCCGTGGGTGATCAAAGAAGAGCAAACCTTATCGGCGGCGGCCACACCCACCGTTGAACAACTGTCTAGCCAAATTCAGCAACGGGTAGAAACAATTATCGCCACCCGTCAAGAGAATAATTTACTGAGTCAGGTAACTAATCAAATCCAAAAAGCGATCGCAGGTAATCCACCCAAAACATTAGAGATTCAAGGGGTTGCTACATTACTAGATCCTCAAAAATTAGTCCTTGTCGCTGATAATAACCAGACATTTAACATCTTAACTGATGAACAACAAGCGCTGTTAGATAAACAAATTCGGACTGAATTAGGGAATTATTACTATGAAAGACGACTCTATCGCTTAGTCGGACGGCATTTTCCCAGTTTAATCCCTCAATTTACCGAAAAAGATCAAAATGTGCTGCCCCCGATCCGTTGGTTTTGGCGTACAATGCGATGGGTACAAACCAGTGATGTGGCCACTTCCCTCAATCTTTTTGGTGAATCAGAGTTAATTCATCCCCCACTAAACCCAGAACGAAAGAAAATATTAGACAATCCAGACTTTCCCCAAGGAGAATGGGGTAAAAGAACCGAAAAATTCTTAAATGCGCCTAAATATCCTGACTTATCCCAGTTGAGACAGCTAACCCATTCAGCCGTTGATTCCTTTTATCAAGGGTTACAAAACTCTCCCCTGATCAAAAGTCAACTGGTACAACAATTACCAGAAACGTCAGCAATTATTCAAACTAAATTAGTAGAAACAGCTAAAATATCACAGCAAAAACTACTTAAACCAGCCACTGCACAATTAGAACAGTTAAAACAGCAGATTTTTTCAACACCTGATGATCCCTTTCGATTACGAGTTTTAATTAGAGTCGCAATCACCCATTTTTTCACAGATTCTTCTATTACATTACATCCCTCACGACACAGTAAACTCGATTCTTCTCCTCAAGATCCTTGGTTAACCACAGAAGATATTTTTCCGATTCCTCAATCCTTAGAGACTCCTCAAACCGCCTTAGTGACTAAGACTTCATCACAGACTCCCCCCACCCTAGAAGATGTCGTTACCCCCCAACCCTTACCAACCCAATCTGCAGCAACTGCGATCGCTTCCCCTCCCATCCCCCAAGAAGAAGAGAGTGTTGTTACCCATTCCCTAGAAAAAAGTCAATCCTCCCCTCAATCAGTGGATTATACTCCTGATTGGATTGAGACAGAAGTTCAAGAGATCGGTTATGTTCAACATCCCTTAGAAAAACTATTAAAAGGACTCGATCAAGTCATATTATGGATTGAAGAAAGATTAGTAAAGATAATCAAAAAATTACTCAAACTATGGCAGCATTTTACCAATTAGTCTCAGATGTTGTTGGGCTTTAGCCCTGACTCATAAAAATAACATAACCACCCAATAAGCTACACCTATCACTTACCAAATAAAGATGAGTATCAGATGTTGTTGGGCTTTAGCCCCGACTCATAAAAATAACATAACCACCAAACAAGCTACACCAACCCCCACCATCAAACCAGCAGGCATAATTTTCTTAGTTTTACGCCAACGAAACAGAAAAACAGCAATTAATAAGACTGTCAGCCCAACTGCTAACCATTTTGCCCATAAAGCGCCTTGTAATTGCAGAATAGCTGTACCAATTAATAATAAGCCACTGATTAAGCCCGAAATCAGAGAAGGCCGACTTCTGGCTGTCAGATAACCGATAATTCCTCCGACTAGGGTTAAAATTCCGTAAATTAAAGTAGCAATGACCGATGAAGACAGCATTTAAAGCATAGGAAAGAAAATTCTCTTGTATTGTAACCACTTAAGCTGTTCATGCCAAAAAAAGGTAAGCTAGAAAAGAACAAAACCGACTTTGTATGAGGAATCTCGCAGTGCTACTTTGCAAGGGTTTAGAAATTGAAATGTACACCGGAACGCCCCAAGGTCAAATTGTGGGTTTATCTGATAAAATTGTGCGAGATTTAGCAGGATTTGTGCGAGAACCTGATAGTCGTAATGTAGAATATACCACAGCGCCCCTTTGCTGCTACGAGCGCTTACTCTGTGCGATCCTACGACCTAGACGAAAATTAAGACAATATTTAGAAAAATTAGATAACTATACCCTTATTCCAGGCAGTACCATTGCTTTAGGCGATACAGAGCATTTTTACCGTTCCGATCCCCTTAATCCTTATCATAGCTATATTGAACAAACTTACGGCACAAAAGTCGTTACAGCCAGTATTCATATTAACATTGGCATCAGCAACTTAGAGACCTTAATTCGTGCTTGTCGTTTAATTCGAGTTGAAGCCCCTCTATTTCTAGCGCTAACCGCATCTTCTCCCTTTTTAGGCGGTAAAGCAACCGGTTATCATTCCACTCGCTGGCGTGTATTCCCCAAAACACCGACTCATGTTCCCATGTTTGAAAGTCATCGTCACTTCGTTCGTTGGACAGAAGAACAGCTAGAATTGGGAACAATGCAAAATGTACGCCATTTATGGTCTTCAGTGCGTCCTAATGGAGATAATCGTCCCTATTGCTTAAATCGCTTAGAATTAAGAATTTGTGACCTTGTAACGGAACCAATTGCCCTATTATCAGTGATTGCCCTATTAGAAGCCCGTTTAACCCAATTAATCGCTGATCCCTTCCTTGATCCCTTGCAACAAAGTCAGTTAACCCCTGATCAACTCTTAGAAATCACAGACAATAATGAAATTGCAGTTGCTGAAAATAGCTTAGATGCAACCCTAACCCATTGGCAAGATGGACGAGAATTAAGCGCTTCACAATGGATTGAAGACCTTTATCACGAAGTATTACCCTTTGCTAAGGTAAAAGGATTTAGTTGTTTTCTCTCACCTCTGAAGAAGATTTTACGAGAAGGAAATACAGCGCAACAATGGTTAAAACAATATGAGAAAGGTCAAGATATTCCGAGCATTATACAGCAAGGAATTAAGAGTGCTGATCAACAAGAGTTAGCGCTAGAAGATAGTCTTTGTCAGCCTGTTTTGGTGGCTTAGAAATTGATATTTAAATATAGCATCATAATCATACACAACCCAAATGTTGTTGGGCTTTAGCCCTTAATTACCCCCTCTACTAAAACAGGGTTTGATAAGTCAGATTTAATCTTTGTGCTTATTGTTATTCCATCCCAACCGCCCTGCAATAAATTGACAGTGCTAATCAGTATCGTTATCTAAAGATAACTGAGAGCTTCAAGATCCTAGCCTATTTTAGTTCAATTTATTGAACGCTACTTATGAGCCTTGAAATTGATTTCAAGGCGGGTGTCTAGGGAAATGCAAGAGATGAGTCTGAGATAAGATTATCTCTTAATTATCCTCTCATTAGGAATATGAGGCACAAGGTTTGTAGTAAGCCCTTTAGGGCGATGTCTAAGGGCTAAAGCCCCTACTACGAACTGACTCCCTTAAACTACCCCAAACCTTTAACCATGTTTACCCATCTCCGTGAATAATTTCGCCCAAGCTTGCCCAAGTAAATAGTAGAGTGGGCTTCCCCCATTAAACTACCCAAAAACTTTAACCATGTTCACCCATCTCCGTGAATAATTTCGCCCAAGCTTGCCCAAGTAAATAGTAGAAACCCCAAAACAACTGTTCAATGAACCTGTAATGATGTACCATCAACGACTAGCCAACTCCAAAGAGGCAGATCAGATCGCACCACTGTGGCGAGAATTCCTGCAACAGAGAGCAAAACATGACCCCTCAATGGTCTTAAAGCCAGATTTTGATTATGTTACTTATGTCCAGAGAAAATTAAATTCTCCCTCAATTTTTGGTTTTCTACTGCAATGGGGAGAAAGTCAGGAAATTGTAGGGTTTCTCTTTGTTTATGTCCAAGATGAGTTGGCGCTAATTGATGGAGACTTCTTTGATGATAGTCCCTTTCAACCAAAACGGATTGGAGGAGCGCTCGGAATGTACATCCAAGAGAAACATCGTCAACCTGAAGGAATTTCTTTATTGATTGAAGCTGCTTTAAGGAAGGCTGAGGAATTAAAAGTCAGTGATATTGATTTATTGATCAGCGCTGAACAAACGGGTATTCATACTATCTTAGCTAGAAAATTTGGCTTTCAAAAGGCTGCTGTGCAATATACTAAACATTTTGAGGTTGAGTCGTCTGAATTACCTAATTTACCCCAAAAAGTAGCGGATTATCCATCTTTTAGCTTACCAGCGCCCCAACCCATTCCTCTTAAAGATCCTCAAACTCAGCAACCGATTTTCAATCCTCAAGGGAAACCTGTCTTTCTCTATCCTCTGAAAAATGCTCAAGGTGAGTTATTAAAAAGTCGTAGCGGATTACCGATTTTTGCCACTCCATTACGAGATCCATCAACTCAAGATTGGGTGTTTGATGCTCAGGGAAATTTAGTGGTTTGCCCTCCTATTTTAGATGAGTTGGGCAAGGTAAAAGAGAAGAATGGAATTCCTGTTTTTCAGACTCCTCTCTATCAACAAGTTGAGGGAAAGTTAGGGTTAAAACAAGATGAGCAGGGTAATTATTTATTTGATGAGTATTAGCAAAAGAATCGCTTCAAGAATGGGTAAGATAAATCATAATTATCCTAGATTCAATCCCTAGACTCAGCTATCATCAACTCTCTAGACAAGTAACCATGATTATTAATTTTGCTTGTAAAGAAACAGAAAAAATATGGCAAGGTTATCGTTCCCGTAAGTTACCATCTGAAATCCAAGAAAGGAGTTTACGGAAATTGCGTCAATTGGACGCATCTAATACGTTAGAGGATCTTCGCATTCCTCCTAGTAATCGTTTAGAATCTCTGATAGGAGATAGAAAAGGCCAATACAGTATTCGTATTACTAAGCAATGGCGACTCTGTTTTATTTGGCAAAATGGAAATGCTTACGCTGTCGAAATTGTTGATTATCATTAAGGAGATTTACTGTTATGGAAAACAACTTATTACCTAATCCCCATGTTGGCGAAATTCTTAAGCAGGAATTTTTAGATGAATTTAACATTGGTGTTGAGGACTTAGCTTTAGCAATTGGGGTCTCTTATGAGACATTGCAAGTTATTATTGAGGAAAAAATGCCCATAATAGCTGAAATAGATTTACGATTATGTCGTTATTTTGGACTTTCTGAAGGTTATTTTTTAAGATTACAGAATGCTTATGAAATTTTAGAAGCTAAACGAAAATTGGGAAGTCTTTTAGAGCAAATTCCTTTAAGAACTTCCGAAGTTTAATCGATTTCAATCCACCATTCATAATTCATAATTTATAATTCATAATTCAGATCATGAATGGGAGATGGAAAAATGATAATTATTGATACTTCTTGATTAAATTCTATACAGTCAAGTTCGCTCAATACGTCCCATCTCCAATCATCCCATCAAATCAATTCCCCATTCCCCATTCATAATTCATAATTCATAATTAAAATCATGGCTACTACCAAACAAGCGCTCGCATTTCTGACAGACATCCACAATGAATTAACAGCATTTTTAGCAGGTGTAGGGTTATTGGATAATCAAACAGCTATTAATGAGTTAGAGACTAAATTTAATACGGCTTTGACGGCATTTTTGGCTGAGTATGAAGCGCTGTTAGGTGGGATGGCTACTGCTTCTTCTCAGGTTGATAGTTTGAGCGAAAAGATTGACTTGCTTGAGGAGTATTATCGCATTGAGAACGAGCGCTTGATGGCGTTAAGATCTGAAAAAGAGGATTTAGTTCGGGAAATTGACTTCTTAGAGGAGCAAAAGGCATCGATTGAGCAAATCGCACAAGGACAGAGAGAAGGAATTGAGGCTAAGATTGAAGAGATTGAGCAAGATATTACCGATACGGAGGCGGAATTAGAGAGTTTAAGGCAAAATCCTGATGCTCATGCTCAACAAATTAAAGCGCTAGAAAAGGAGTTAAATGGTCATCTTATTAGGCTTCAGTTGCAGAAAGAGGTGTTAGCTTTAAGTGGCTTAGATACGGCGCAGCAGGTGGCGACAGTTGAGCTACAAATTGAGCAGCAAGGGGAGGATGTTAAGGAGTTAGAGGAAGAGGAAATTATTGGACAGGAAGAGATTGTTAATCAGTTAAATCAACAGTTGGAGACTTTACAAACGGAGTTAGTTCCTTTGACGGAAGCGGAGACATTAGCACAGAGTAATTTAGCAGGGTTTGAGTCGGATTATCAATATTTATTGACGGAGGATGTCACGGAATTTCTTGATGGGGGGGTGACAGAGGATTCTCCTGAAGCGGTGCAATTATGGCAACAGATTGTAGCGGTAGAAGTGCAAGAAGTTATTGCTGAACGGTTAGTTTCTCTGGAGTCTCAAGACACCACTGAGCAGGTAATTGAGGTGGCAATTGGTAGGGATTCAATTGAGGGTTATGTGGTATTGGAGGGGCAAATCGCTACGGAAATACAGGTATTAAATGATATTTGGTTAGGGAATTTGGAGGAGTCGAATCAGTTCACAGTTGATGTTTTTAATCTGTCTCAAGAGAGAAATGAAGCGGTGGATAATTTGGTGACTTATATTGAGGAGAATTTGGCTGAGTCTGAAGGGGAATATGTGTTAGATAAAATCGGTTATGAGGAGGCGTTAGCGCTACAGGAAGCCCAGGTTAAGTATCGGGATGGGTTGGCGTTAGCTGTGGATAGTTTGACGGAAGCAGTAGAGGTTTTTGAGTTACGGGTAGAATAAGCTGATATTTTAGAGCAGAAGATTGAGCATATTTCAACTTTAACAAGGTTGGAAAGTGAGTATGCTTCTTTAACGGGTCTTCAGGATTATTTTGCACAGTTCTTTCATAAGTTTGATGCTTTAGTCAATCAACATAATAACTGGAATAATGTTAGTAGTGTTGAGTATGCTGAATCATTAGTTAGTCAATATAATCCTAAGTTAAATCCTGCTAATAATCATTGGTATTTATTGGCAAGAAAAGATAATTGGTGGAATTCACAAAGTTTAGCTCTATCTTTAGGAGGTCATTTAGTTACTATTAATAATCAGGAAGAACAGTTATGGCTTTATAATAGTTTTGGTTATACTCGCTATTGGACGGGTTTACATGATTCTGTACATGAAGGAAGATGGGAATGGGTTAGTGGTGAACCTTATCAAAGAGAATGGTGGCAATGGGCACCAGGTGAACCTAATAATTCTGAGAATGAAGATTATGTGCATACTCTTCGCACATGGAGAGGAGAAAATAGACCAAACAATATCTGGAATGATACGGAACCAGGGGGTGCAAGGAATCATGGAATGATTGAAATAAAATTTGATGATTTAAAGATTTGGAATAACCATAAAAATACTGCGCTTCAATCTCTAAGAAATGCAACAATTAGCGCTTTTAATGAGTTACAACAACTAAGAGATTTATTAAATGAGAATGATTTCGCCTCTTTAGTGGATGGAATTGATGTCAGTTTTGTTAATACCTATCTGCAAGAGTATTATGAGATTTATAATCAAGCAGGAGGAAATCTGGATGAAGCCACGTTAAAACGGTTACAAAATGAGGTTTTTCAACCGTTTAGTAATGCTTATCATAATCTTTCGACTGCTTCATCAGTTGAGGAATTGATTGTAGAACGTCGTCCTTCTTTGATTGTTTCTTTAGATCAAGAGTTAACTTATAAGATTGATGGCTTAGTTAAGAAGATTGATTTAACAAATGATGCTCAAGAACAATGGTTAGAAACGAATCTGCAAAGTTATCTTGAAGAGAAGCAGGATGATGCTATTCAGACTAAGGATCAGCATTTGAGTTTAATACAACAGTCAGTTCGCCCTAGCCGTGCACTATACTTTGACGGAGTTAATGACTCTGTAAATATGGGAGTAAAAGCTAGTCTAAAAGTAAGCAATGCGTTGACGATAGAATCATGGATAAATCCACAACAGCAACTAAAAAGTGATGGAGGGATTATCGTTCATAAAGAAGGAGAATATGGGATAGCCGTTTGGGGTGATGGAACAATACGATGGGCATTTGCTAATTCAAAACCAGGGTGGAAATGGCTCAACACAGGATATAAAGTAGAAACAAATAAATGGACGCACATTGCGGTAAGTTATGAGAATGGTTTAATTCAAACCTATGCGAATGGTTCTTTAGTCCATAAATATGATGGAGTCGGAAAGATTGGAGATAAATATACTAGCTGGAATGAGTTTCACATTGGAGGAAGACAAAAAGGCTCAAAATACTTTAAAGGAGAAATAGATGAAGTAAGAGTTTGGAACGTCGCCAGAAATCAAGCAGAAATTCAAGGGAATCTCAATCAAAGATTAATCGGAAATGAAGAGGGATTAGTAGGATATTGGAGCTTTGAGGAAGATGCAGGCAAGATAGTTGATGATTTAACAGCTAATCAAAATCATGGTGAATTAATTGATGGTGTTCAAAGAACCATTGATCGTGAAATTACTCTTCCTCAAGAATCTAAGAAAAGAATTAAATCCATTGAAGAAACAGCGATCATCGATCTGCAAAACCTCAGAATTGAAACCACATACTTAACCCTACAAACTGAACAAGACCCTGATAAATTACAGGATTATTTTGAGACCTTAGAATTTATTGGCTGGAGAGAGGAAGAGCATTGGAAAATCAGCTTAAATGATTTGCGTAATCAATACTACCCCGCCTTAGCTGACGCAACTACTCTATCCAACCTCAAACAACAAATAAACAACGAACTCACCAACACACAAACCGAATACCAAACCTTAAAAGGACAAATTGCTGATAAAAAAGCCAACGCCAGTGCTGCCCTCACCCAAGCCGACTGGTATGAAGAACAAGCACAAATACACTGGGAATTAAGCAGAAAACAAGGTCCCACATGGAAGGAACGTCGCAAAGCCAAAGGAAAATCAGGTAAAAGTAAAACCATTACCATCGTCCATGTTGATCATCATTGGATCATTTGGGATGCTTACACCCAACAAGCCACCAGCCTAAAACAATATGTAGCCAATCTAGGTCAAGAAATCGATAGCGATACTGCCCAAAAAGACTTAACCGCCGACCTCATCGAGCAATGGCAGTCAGCCAACGCCGTGGCCGATGAAGCATCCATCACCTACGACCAATTCATCGCCCAACTAGAAGCGCTTGAAGCCCAACGTCAACTACAAACTGCCGAACAAAAACAACTCGATACCTTCAAACAACTCCTTCCCACCCTACAAGAAGAACTCACCCAAGCACAGCAAGCAGCCGAAACCGCCAAAGCTAATACGATTCAGGCGCAACAAGACTATGAAGCCACCAGCGCTACCTATCAACAAGCGCTTGAAGACGTATTACTCAAAAAAGTAACCGTTGACACCGAAACCCAAAATCTCCTGCAACAAATCACCAATACTCATATTTGGGTTGAACAACAACTCCTCACCCTTGACACAGAGATTGCCCAAACCAGCGCCAGTCAACAACAACTACAAAGTGAATTAGACACCTTAACCGACACAGACAACCTAGAAATCCTCACCAAAAAAGTACAAATACAAGAATCCATTGATCTCCTAACCCACAAAGAAACCATCCTCACCGCCCAGAAAAGCGCCCTTACCCAGAAAATCACCCTACTCAATGCCCAACAAACTGTCATTGAAACCGAATACGAACTGATCAACGCCACCATCACCAGTCCTGACGATGATTATAGCAACCTGGAAGCTCAACTAGAAGCAGTTAAAGAAACCCTAGCCAAAATTCAAGCGCTTGCCCAACAAGCCGAAAATACCAGCATCATCTTAACTAGCCAACTCGAAGACTTACAAGCCTTTATCAAAGAACAAAATGACCAATACTTAGCCGAAATCCAAGCCAAACAGGAAACCCTACAAGCGCTGATCACAGCAACTGAACTACAAGAAAACTATACCCTACAAGCTGCCGAGAAACAAAACCAACTCAATACCCTTGAAAGTGAGTTGATGATTCGACTACAAGAAGCCACTGATGCAGGGAGTCAAGAAGCCCAACATCTCCTCGAAGTAGCCTCCGCTAATAACTTCGCCACCGCCGCCGAAATTTACTGGCGAGACTATCGGGATTTAATGACTGATACAGGGGGAGGTTGTGCAGGAGGAATCGCTAGACCAGATGATGCCATCAAAGCCGACTATTATTATCAAGAAATGCTCAAATATCGGGCATTAGAGGACAAAGCCCAACAACAAGCTGACTATTTCAATCAACTGAAAACCGCAGCACAAGAACAAATAGACCTCATCGAACAACAACAAAGTGTTGCCCAACTAGAATATAACGAACTGCAAAGTCAAATAGAAGATATACAAGGAGATGTTAGTGATTTAGAACAAACCCTCGCCCTTGTCGAAATACGCATTAATGGGCTTGAATACCTCAGAAATTGGACAGAACAAATTCAATTACAACTCCTATCCGTTGAACAACTTAATCTAGCACAAGCCCAACTCGAAAAAGAGATCGCCCAAGCGAGAAAAGACGGGATTGATCAAACCATTGAAGACTTATATAACAAGCAACAGGCAGACTTAAACCGAGAGAGAGCGATTGCTACGGCTAAAATAGAGCAATTAAACCAACTAGAAAGTGAAGATGCTTTACAACAGGCATTAAACGACCTCAGAGAAGACTTAGGGTTGCAACCCATCGAATACATTGTTAAATTAGCCGAGTATAAAGGACAATTAGCAGGAATTGCGGCTGATTTAGAGAACTATAAGCTAGATAAAACCCTTCCCGACCATATTCAAACCCTCTTCGATGAAACCCAAGCTAGTCTATACGACGCAATACAGGGTAAAGAAGCAGCCACCATACAGGATAACTTACTGCAAAGTGCTAATGCACTCATTGAAGAAGCCACCCGTCTACAGACAAAAATCAACGAATACGAGACAGAAGAAGATAAATTACTGGGGATACTCAACCAATCAGAAACCGACCTTCAAGGGGCAACTAAAGCGCTCTACGATGAGATTCAGGCAGCTAATGCGTTAGGGGATGAATATGAGGAAATTAATCAAGAATACTTAGAGATTTTATACCAAATTGGCTATGCACAAGGCGCAGTTGATTTATCTAGTGAGTTAGCACAGCAATCTAAGACGATTTTAGATCAGATTATTAACTCAAGGGTACAAGAACGTAAAGCAAGAAAGAAAGCTGCTTTTAATGAGATCTTTGGTACAGTTACCTTAGCTCTTTCTGCTGTAGCAGCCGTCGCAACTGCAGGAGCATCCCTAGCAGCAGGAAATTTAGTACAACCTGCAATTAGTACAACTCTTATTTCAATTAGTAGCGGATTAAGTGCTGTTCAAGCTGCTTATAATGGAGATTGGAGTGGAGCAGTATTTAATGCAGGAATGGCTGCTTTGGGGGCTGCTGAATTAGGAGGTTTTCAAGTCCCAGATTTAGGGTTAGGATTAGAACATATTGATAAATTCAGTAAAATTCAACAAATTGCGTCGGGTGTTTACAACGGTTATCAATCCTTTGAAGGTGGAGACGGTTTAACAGGATTTCTTAGCTTAACCAATGCAGTTTTTGCTTTAGGTTTACCAGACTATAATTATCTCTCTCAAGCAGCTTTAAGTATTAATAGTGGTGTTCAATTAGCAGAAGAAGATAATTGGTTAGCAGCAACCGCTAGTTTCTTAAATGCCGCTGTCGCATTGGGCAAGAATATAGATTTTGTTAATGATGATCCATTCTGGTCATCAGTTACTGAAGTACTTCGTGCTGTTGAATTAACCCTTAATTTTGTATCAGGAATTCAAACAATCATAGATGATGGAAGCTTAGAAGGATGGTTACAAGGAATTCAGCAAATAGCTAATGGTGCAGTTAGCTATATTAAATATGAACCTCCCAAAAATCCGATCATTCCTCTTCATTCTATTACTGAACAAGATATTAACGAATTAGCTCTAAGAAAAGCAGGAAATGAAGCTAGTTTGACGGAAATAGATGAAACAAAAAATAATTTGTCAAACCTATTAAATCGGTTAAAAAACTATCAACATTCTGAGAATAGTGACTTTACAAAAGATGAATTTGAAAATTTTATTTTAGAGAAGTTTGTCTTTAATGATCAATTCAACTCAGTTTTACTAAGTTCCATAGGAAATCTAAAAATAAAAAATTTTCAAACACAAGAAGATCAGGACGAACACGACTATTTTTCTAAGAAGTATCCAGATTATGCAAATTTTTCAGCACATAAAGATGCTGTTGCAATTACTCATATAATCTCAGGAATGGCTATTGATGATTTATCAAAATCTCAAGCAGGTTTAGGATTTACAGGAATTAAAGATTATGGGTTAAACATAAAAGCCACCTTTAGTGATCAATGGAGAAAACGAACTACATTCCATGATGTAACTTCTACTCTTCAAATTAAATTGAAAACAATAGCACCTGATGCTCCAAGTTTAAATAAAATCTTTTTTGGTGTCGAAGATATAGTAATTTCAGCTATTACTGGAGTGGGGATTCCTGCTACAATTGAAGAAATATTTGACTTAGATTTAGAAGAAGTAGTTGATCCAATCTATCAATTGTTTCAGTTTGCTGTCAAGCCACTTGATTGGATAACTCAACAAATAGATCCTCTTGTGATTGATTTAGAAGGGGATGGTATAGAATTAATTAATATAGAAAGGTCTTCTACTCTTTTTGATCTAGATGCAGATGGCTATTTAGAGAATGTTTCATGGACAACAGACGCATTATTAACCGTTGACTTAAACAATGATGGAACAATCAACAATATCACCGAACTCTTCTCGGAGTACTTTAACGACGGTTCAGCAAATTCTGGTATAGAATCCCTTACCACCTACGATACCAACAATAACGGCATTATTTCCGCTGTCGATGACCAATTTGACCAAATCCTAGTCTGGCAAGACCAAAACCAAGACGGAATCAGTCAACCAAACGAACTAAAAACCCTTACTGAACATGGTATCACCAGTATCAACTTAAATGCGCGCCGCAACGCGGATCCCTGCGGGATCGCATTAAACACCATCCAAGACGGTAACATTATCAAAAAGCGCTCCATCTTTAACCGTAATGACGGCACAAGCGGAGAAATATCCGATATTGCCTTCCTAGTCACCCAAACAGGCTTTAAAGTCAGCCAAACCGACACAGGACTCCAAATTATTGCCGAAAATGATGAGACGGTTTCCCTATTCATCCACGAAGACAGCACCGACTTAACCCTCAACCTCGCAGACATTAACGTACAAGTCGCCATCGGGAACATCGGAAACGACACCCTTTACACCACCGATACCATAGATGTCTTCCTCTCAGGAGAAGCAGGAAACGATCATCTAACAGGAAATAGCGGTAACGACTGGTTAATTGGCGATGAAGGCGCAGATAGACTCAAAGCAGAAGCAGGAGACGACTTACTCTATATCGATGCACAAGACACCCTCATTGATGGGGGAGAAGGAAGCGACATTGCGATCGTCACGACTTCCGACGCTGTTACCCTAAACTTAGGTGATAGTAACCTAGAAATGGCCATCGGAAACGACGGAAATGACACCTTTACCCATTCTGGCGCTTATGCCATTGTCGCAGAAGGTGGAAAAGGAAATGATCAACTCTATGGTGGTAACGATAACGATCTACTGAACGGAAATGAAGGAGATGATAGCTTACACGGCGGTTTAGGAGACGATATCCTAACAGGAGGAGGAGGAAAGGATACCTTTATTTATCATTCTGTTCATGAAGGAATGGATACCATTACCGATTTTGCAATAGGAAGCGATCGCATTGAATTAGGCAACCAAATAAATTCATCATCTTTGAGTGTTAGCCTTGTGGGAAATGATTGGCTTTTAAGCTATAACGATCAAGTCTTCGCCACATTAAAGGGAATTCAAAAGCCTGATTTAACGATTAGTGAGCTAGTTATGTAGTGAGCTAATGAAGGGCTAAAGCCCAACAACTAAGTAGGATGGGCTTTGCCCATCAAGCTACATTAAAGGGAATTCAAAAGCCTGAAATCTTTGCTCAATACTATGGGTGGTATATTGCGATCGAACCTGAGAGTGGGGATTATTTTATTGACCAAAATAAGGAACTAGCGAGTCAAAAAGCGAGAGAAAAACACCCTGATCGGATTCATCATCTTTTTGGAATTAATGAAACTGGGGTAAGGCAGAATATGATTCAAGGGAAATTTGGAGAAAATGGAGAGATATATTTTGACATTGATTTAGTTGATGTGAATGACTTGAGTTTCTCAGTTTGTATTAATCGCTAATTATCAGCAAGAAACGGTAACTTTAGATAGAATCTAACCCTAAGCGCTCCCTATATCTTCGTTTTCTGAGGGAGGTGTAGGGAGAATAAATACCTTGTCCCCATCTCTTAACTCAACCTTAAAATTACTATTAATCTTGTGATGATTAATGACTATAGCCTATAATGATCATAACCTATCGTTTATAAAATGTTAAGGTTTTCCTGAAAGTTGCTCAATAGCTGTGCTTAACAGACTTTTTAACCTAAGCTTAAATTGATGTTAACCTTATGGTCGTTAATGAGCATAATTTTCTGGGCAAACTAAACTCGAACAACAGTGTAGGAGCTTACGAGCTATGTTATTGTCTTATGATGGCAATAAAACAATATTAATTGCTAATATTCTTCAGAAATTTGCCCAATTAGCCTCAACTGGATGCTTATACTGTCATTGGCGCAAAATTCAATGGTTGGTTTATTTTGAAAGGGGAAACGTAATTTATGTTTCCCACTCCGTCCAGCCCGAAGAGAGATTTGAGAGACATTTACGCTTTGTGCGCCAGAAAAATTCACCTTTAAGTAGCGCCAATCGCACATCTATCAAATCTTTCCTGACCAAAAAGATTAAGGAAAAATCCTATAATCCAGAATATAGGACTCTAGACTTGTTGCTAAAAAAGAAACTGTTGAATTTGCACCAAGTCATTGCTTTTATTTCACGTAATTCTGAGGAATGCTTAGAATCTCTCCTGTTAGCAGAAGGCGTTACTTATCAGTTTCACGAAAAAAAAGAAGAAGAAACTGACACTATTTTTGCCAAATATGATCTGAATAACGTCTTAGGTAAAGTGGAAAACAAACTCAGAAAATGGCAGAGGTTAGCCCCTGAGATTTTATCCCCTTACCAATGCCCTTATCTACCATCAAATACGGAAAACTCAACCCCATTAGCTGAGAAAATTAGACAGAAATTTGGCAAAGTATTGATGGGCTTTAATTTTCGGCAATTAGCCAGCAGATTGTACCAAGATGAATTGGTCTTAGCTGAGAAATTGTACTCTTTAGTCCAAAGAGATATGATTAAAATTCGAGATCCCCAGTCTCCTTTTGATCAACTGCCCCGATTTAATGCTTCACCACAATATTCCTCAGTTGATCCCGATAAAACGATTATTTGTGTCGATGACAGTCCAAGCGTTTTACAAGTGATCAAAAATTATCTCAGTGGTTCTAGAATTAATGTTCATCTGATTAGTGAATCGACAAAAGCTTTGATGGAAATTATTCAACACAAGCCCGACTTGATTTTGTTAGATGTCAGTATGCCTAATTTAGACGGCTATCAGCTATGTAAATTTGTCCGCAACCATTCAGCGCTTAATAGTATTCCTATTATTATGGTGACGGGAAAAACCGGATGGATTGATCGGGCTAAGGCTAAAGTCTCTGGCGCAACTGATTATTTAGTCAAGCCTTTTAGCCAAGATGAATTGCTGCAGTTGGTTTCTAAGTATATGTTTTAAGATGGGTTAGCCAAATTTTCTCAGAATATTGTTATTTTTTGACCGTTTTCTGGGCAGCCTATATTAGGATATTAGTTATCGATTTATCTCAGAGGACAGACCAACATGATGCCAACCATTTTAGTTGTTGAAGATACACCTTCTGTTCAACAATTACTGAACCAATACTTGCAAGAATCTGGCTATACCGTCATGAATGCGAGTAATGGTAAAGAAGCCTTAGATAAAGTAAGTCAAAAAATGCCCGATGTTGTCATTACGGATTTAGTGATGCCAGGAATGAGCGGTTTAGAGCTATGTCGTAGCTTAAAAAAAGACCCTCAAACTCATAAATTGCCAGTCATTGCCTGTACCTCGAAAAATCAAGAATTAGATAGATTATGGGGTATGAAACAGGGTATTGATATTTATATTACTAAACCATTTAGCAAAGAAGAAATTGTTCGTGCTGTCCGCTCTGTTGCTCCTTAAGAATTTAATTCAAAATGTCTCAACTTCAACCTGGGATGGCATCACTTTTAACGGCAGAAAGAACATCTCTTTCTCGGCAAGCCAAAGATGCCTATCTTCATCTTCAACTCAATTCCCAAACCCAAATTTTATTACCCCTAACTCAAATCAAAGAAGTAGTTGAAGTTAACTTAGATAGGTTCACCCCTATTCCTAATATGCCTTCCTTTGTGCTTGGTTTATTGAACCAACGGAGTCAGGTAATTTGGACAATTGATCTAGCAGACTTTTTTAACATTACGCCCCTTGATTTGGAGCAAACCCACTATCCTGTCACCATTATTCGGGTTGGCAAGGTGGCCTTGGGATTAGCAACGGAAAAAATGAGGGGAATTGTTCACACCTTTGCTGATCAGATTCAATCCCCAGTGGGAACAGTTGAACCTGCTATTATTCCTTATCTTCGAGGTTGTTTAGTTCAGCCTCCTGACGCTATTTTTTTGGTGTTAGATCCTTCTTCTCTACTAGCCAATAAAAGAGAGCTTTTAGGGATATAATTTAAAGTGTTAGTTGTTTTTTGACTAGCGTAAAATTACAAGATTTTTACATAAACATATCTTTGACTGAGGCTTGCAGCCTTATGCGTAGCACTATATAGCTATTTGGTGGGCAAAGCACATAATTTTCTTATTAGTTTCAAAGGCTTATCAGGCTTTACCCACCCTACTGTTTAAATAATTAGTGTATATGTTTCCACAAAACTTTCACAGCTTACTCGAAGCCTCCTGTTTCCCAATACTGTTAGGTTAAGCCTGAAAAGTTGATGAAACAGAGAGTGTAGGGAGAATGAATACTTCCCCTCTTCCCCCTCTCCCCCCTCTCTCCCCTCTCTCCATCTCAACAGATAATCAACAAACTGAACAGTATTGTCCTGCCCCCTGCCTTTTGCGTAGTACTACAGCTTTTATCTTATCTATCCAAGGATTCTCTCTCATGACTGATCAATTTTCTGCCAATGATGCTAATAATCAATCCGTTTCTGCTGGATTGGAAAGTGCCTCAAATTCATCCCCAAATGCTGAAAATTCAACCCTATTGATTGAGCAGCAAGTAGAAACCGTTGCAGAGACAACCACTTCGATCAGTCCACCTCAAAAGCCTCAAAAGAATGAAGTTGTTCAAGCATCATCCTTTTCCCTAGTGCAATGGTTTTCTAATCTTCCAGTTAACCGTAAACAAATAGCAGCTTTAGTGACTTCTGAAGTAATTTCCGTGATTGGAATTGCGGGAATTGGTGCATTTTTCATTTGGACAACAGGACATAATCAATTAATGAATCAGTCGAAGTCAGAAATAACAGTCACTGAATTAAATTATATGATTAAAATTGACCAAATGGGCTTTGGCTTCCGAGGTCAATCAGATAATACTTCTATTATTAATGCAGCGCTTCTTTACCAGAACAAAGCAGTTATTCCCGTCGCCTTGAGACAGCAAGTTAAGCGTACTTTAATCGGAGAAACCCTTACTCGTAAAATTGAATATGCTACCTTAGTGGGAACCGACAAGAAAATCATTGTTAATGCTAATTCTAGCCGAATTGGTACTGTTTTTGACCCCGATAATTTAGTTACAAAAGTATTAAGTACAGGGTATCAATATAAATCTAGTACGATTGTTACAAAAGAAGAACTGAACAAAGAAAGACCAAAGTTACCAGAGGGGTTTAAAGCAGAAGAAGCTTTAATTCGTTATACCGCTACCCCAGTCAAAGATCCAGCGACGAAAAAAACAATTGGCGTTCTTATTTCTGGAGATATTGTCAATAATAAACTGCCGATTGTTAAAGCAACCCTCACAAGTTTTGATGGCGGATATAGTGCAGTATATTATCAAAGGCTAGATGGCTCTTTTGAACAAGCGACTTCTTTACAACAATCGAGTTATGAAAGACAGACTAATATTCCCTTTGACGATCTGAATTTTCTGAGAGCTGCGGTAGAAAAACCTGGGCAAAAAATCACTCAACAAGGGTTTAAAATTAATGGTCTTGCCTATACAATAACAGCAATGACCATGCCCAATTTATGGCAACAAAACGTAGATATACCAGTCCCAATTGATAATAATAAGCCACCTGTGGCAATTTTAGTGAGAGGAACGCCAGAAAGTAACTTAAATTCTTTATTGACCAAAGTTTTTCTGTTGCAATTAGTAGCGGTTGTTGTTGCTTTATTAGCGGATACCCTATTCGCAGGATTATTAGGAAGAGCTATTGTTAAACCGATTGAAAGACTGAAGGAAGTGACAGAACAATTTGCTAAAGGCGATCGCTATATTCGGGCTAACGTAACGTCAACCGATGAAATTGGTCAACTCTCGGCTACCTTCAACGAATTGGCTGATAATATTACTAAATCTGAGCAACAAGAACGAGCAGAAGCCCAACGAAAACAATGGTTTGCGGATATTGGGAAAGCACGAGTGGCTGATCAATTAACCGTTCCCCTTGGAGAATTACTAGCAGAAGTACGACAGAATATACGAGTAGATAGGATGATAGTTTACCGCTTTTTGCCAGATGGGAAGGGCTATGTGGCAAGTGAGTCAGTTAAACTCGGTTTTCCTGCTGCTCTAGGGGATGCCAATGAACAATCTTTGATGAGCGAAGAAATGTTAGAAAGTTATCGACAAGGTGATCTTGTAACAGATAACAATATTGATCACAAAAATTATCATGGTGAATATCTGCAATTCCTCAAACGCCTACAAGTTAAGTCCAATGTCATTGTTCCCATTGTTCAAGGGGAAGAACTCTTTGGTTTATTGATTGCTCATCGCTGTGAATATCCCCACAATTGGCAACCAGAAGAAATTACCTATCTGCAACAATTAGCGACTCCTTTAGGGCAAGCTTTAGCTGGCTTAGGTTTATTAGAGCGAAAACAAGCAGATGCAGAGCATATTGAAGAGCAAAATAAACAATTACAGCTTGAATTACTCCAATTACTGTCTGATGTGGAAGGTGCAGCTAGTGGTAACTTAACGGTGCGTGCAGAAATTAGTGAAGGACAAATTGGCATTGTTGCTGACTTTTTTAATGCAATTCTCGAAAATTTACGGGATATTGTCACCCAAGTTAAAACAACCACTGGACAGGTAAATCAGTCATTAGGGGAAGAAGCAGGGGGAATTGCCAAACTTGCAGAAGAATCCCAAGAACAAGCAGAAAAGATTCAGCACATGTTGGATTTTGTCCAAGAAATTACTACTTCTATTCAAAAAGTAGCTAATAATGCAACATCTGCAGCGATGGCTGCTCGTAATGCGTCAGAAGTTGCTCAAGCCGGGGAAGTTGAGATGACGCAAACGGTGAATAGTATTTTGAATTTACGGGAAACGGTGTCTTCAACGGCGAAAAAAGTCAAGCGCTTGGGAGAAGCATCGCAACAAATTTCTAAGGTCATTTCTTTAATTAACGAAATTGCCTTAAAAACAAACCTTTTAGCGGTAAATGCCAGTATTGAGGCTGCTAGAGCAGGGGAAGAAGGTCGAGGCTTTGCGGTAGTAGCAGAAGAAGTGGGACAGTTAGCGGCACAATCTGCGACAGCTACTAAGGAAATTGAGCAGATTGTGGAAACAATTCAATTAGAAACCCAAGAAGTAGTCAAAGCGATGGAAATCGGCACAACTCAGGTGGTGGAAGGTTCTCGTATGGTAGAAAAAGCGAAGGAGAGTTTAGGTCAAATTGTCAATGAATCACAGCAAATTGATCAGGTGGTGACAACTATTTCTCAATCAACCGTTTCTCAAAGTGAGAGTTCCCAAAAAGTCACTAATTTGATGAAGGAAATTGCCGCCATTTCCCACCAAACCTCGGAATCTTCTAGTGAAATTTCCACTTCTCTAGAGAAAACAGTTGCTGTTGCTAAACAACTACAAGAATCCGTAGAAGCCTTTACGGTTGAATAAATTATGAATTATGAATTATGAATTATGAATTATGAATTGTGAATTGTGAATTGTGAATGAAATCTATTTTCTAACAACTGATACCTAAGACGTAAGACCTAAGACCTAACTATGAATGATCCCGAACAACAAATTCGCCGACAATTCCTCGATGAAGCCCTAGAATATATCGATAACCTTGAATCTAGCTTACTAGGAATTACTAATCAAGCCCTTAGTTATTCTCAGCTTGATCAGATTAGACGGGCTGCTCATTCCTTAAAAGGGGGTGCAGCTTTAATGAGCTATCCCAAATTAAGTGATTTAGCTCATAAAATTGAAGATTGCTTTAAATCCCTAAAAAAAGGCTGGATTTGTCCAGATGAAACCATTGAGGGTCTATCCTTACAATGTGTTGACTATCTGCGTCATTGCGTTGTTCAACATCAGCAAGGAAAGGAAAACATCGACGAAAATTGGCTCAGTCAGGAGGTAATTCCCTTATTTGAGCAATTAGAGCAATTAATCTCTTTTTATCAGCCTTCTGACTCCGTTGAAGGGGAAGAACCCCCACAAGAAACTGATATGCGAGTGTTGATGTTTGAAACAGAAGTAGAAGGTTGTTTGGAAAGATTAGAACATATTGCTGCTAGTGAGGATAATACCTGTTTAAGGAAAGAGTTTCAAGAGACTGCTCAAAAATTGGGTGGCTTGGGTGAAATGTTGGAATTGCCAGCTTTTACCAGTCTTTGTGGGGAAATTGAACAAGTTGTAACAGAGGCCAATGAAGAAACACTGTTAGGAATTGTCCAACAGTCATTGGACGCATGGCGGCGATCGCAAGCTATTATTATGATTAGGCAATTTGATGCCTTACCTGATACCTTGAGAGAAGATCCTAACCTAGACGAAGTACCTACAGAACTATCTTTTGAGGATGACCTAATTTCAGAAGCAGATAGTCTAGACTTTTTAGCGTCCTTAGATACATTTAATTTAGAAGAAGAAAACCTAGAAATTGAAGTAAATGAGATTAAAGTAGCAGAAGAAAACCTAGAAATTGAATTGAATGAGGTTGAAGTAGCAGAAGAAAACCTAGAAATTGAGTTAAATGAGATTAAAGTACCAGAAGAAAGCCTAGAAATTGAACTAAATGAGATTAAAGTAGCAGAAGAGCCATTAATTGAGCAACCTACACCCGTTTTGGCAACAGTTGATCTTAATTCAGCCTCACCTGTTGAAGCGCCAACTGAGTATAATGTGCGGGTATCTGTAGATAAGTTAGAACAATTAAGAGAACTGTTTGAAGAGCTAACCATTGAAAAAAACGGTTTAAACTTACAATTAAAGCAATTAAACGGATTGATCAAATTATTGCGCCAAAGAGTTAACTATTTAGATGGCTCAAATCGTTCTTTACGCACTTTATATGATCAATCTGATTTTACGACACCCTCCTTACCATCATACGGTGATTGGGATGCGATCGAAATGGATAGTTACAGCGAAATTCATCCAGTTTTTCAGGATTTAATGGAAACTATTGTCCAAATTCAAGAAGTCACAGGAGATATAGAATTTAATTTAGATCAAACTCAGCGCTCGGCTAAGGATATCTCTCGAACCTCTAGTTTATTGCAAAATAACTTAACTCAGGTCAGAATGCGTCCCTTTAGTGATTTAGTGGGACGATTTCCCAGAGCAATTAGGGAAATGAGCCTTAAATATGGTAAAAAGGTGAACCTACATATCAAAGGTGAGTCTATCCCCATTGATCGCATGATTATAGAAGCTTTAAATGAACCTCTCATTCATTTACTACGCAATGCGTTTGATCATGGTATCGAAAATTCTGAGCATCGTAGCGCTAACGGAAAACCTCCAGAAGGAAATATTACCCTTGAGGCCATGCAACGGGGAAACCGTATTATTATTACAGTGACAGATGACGGACAGGGAATTAATTTAGATAAAATTGCCGAAAAAGCCCTAAAAAAAGGAAAAAAGAATCTTAAGAAAGCACAAATTCTTGATTTAATCTTTGAAACAGGTTTTAGTACTTCCTCAGAAGTCACTGACTTATCTGGCCGTGGGGTGGGAATGGATATTGTCCGCAGTCAATTGCAGCGTATTCGGGGACAAATTCAAGTTAACACAGAGAAAGGGGAAGGAACAACCTTTACGATCACTGTTCCTTTTACCTTATCCCTCGTTCGAGTTCTTTTAGTAGAAAGCGGTGGAATGTTAATCGCCATTCCCAGTAATACCGTTGAAGAGATGCTAGTCGTTTCACCAGAGATGACTATTGAACAATTAGGTCAAACTTGGCTCTCATGGGATGATGAAATGATTCCCTTGTTAAATCTTTCCTCATGGCTTAATTTTAACCGCCTTGCTCCCCAACCCGACACCAGTGAGCAGCCGATTATTGACCAGCCCGTTGTACTGATTATTTCCGAAGGATATAGCCTTTTTGGACTAGAAATGGACAAATATTGGGGAGAGCAAGAAGTTACTGTGCGTACCTTAGAAAGTGTCTTTTCCTTACCTGCGGGTTTAACGGGATGTACCATCTTAGGGAATGGTAGAGTCGTTCCTCTTGCTGATGGGTTAACC
>JBFRWQ010000028.1:0-7445 GCA_051439665.1 Microcystaceae cyanobacterium
GGAGCGCTACTCATATCTAAAATGGTTGAGACTTTAAACCCTGGATCTTCATCGCTATCAACGATAACATCAACTAATTTATCTAGGGCATCAAATAACTGGAACTTCTCTAGGCCAATTGTCGAAGCGCTTATCGTATCTTCCTCAAAATGGGCTGAACTGGAAATAATGGGATTGCCTAGTTGCTGTAAAATGGCCTGAGAAACAGCATGATCTGGGACTCGAATCCCCGTCGTTTTCCGCTTCGGACTCATGACTAATTTCGGCACTAATTTCGTCCCTGGTAAAATAAATGTATAAGGACCAGGAATTAAGCGCTTCATAATGCGATAAGCCTCATCCGTTACATAGGCATAGTCAGCAATATTAGAAAGGGATTCACAAAGGAAAGTCAGGGGTTTATCATTAGAAAGTTGCTTAAGTTGCTTAACCCGTTGTAGAGCAGATTTACTGTTTAAATCACAACCGATCGCATAAACGGTATCCGTCGGGTATAGCATAATAGCCCCCTTCCTCAGTGCATCACAAATCTGTTCAACGCTGCGCTGTTGGGGAGTTTGGGGATGAAGTTCAATTACAGTGGCCATGGTCTATGGGTAAGATAGGTTATTTTAAATGTCCCACGGGAATTGCCGGAGATATGTGTTTAGGCGCATTAGTCGATGGGGGCGTTCCTTTAGATTATCTCCTCAAACAGCTAAAACAGCTAGGAATTGAGGAAGAGTATGATTTGAGGGCGGAAACGGTACAACGTCAAAGCCAAAGCGCTACCAAGGTTCATGTTGATCTGGTAAGCCAGACTACCCATTCTCATCGACATTTACCTGATATTGAACAGTTAATTACTCAAGGAAATTTACCCCCTAGAGTGGTGGGATGGAGTTTAGGGATTTTTCGACAATTAGCGATCGCAGAAGGAAAAGTTCATGGAGTCTCACCTAACCAGGTTCATTTTCATGAAGTGGGGGCGACAGATGCCATTGTCGATATTGTGGGGACTTGTTTGGGTTTAGATTATCTTGATCTTGATCAATTGTACTGTTCTGCGTTACCCACAGGAGGGGGTACAGTCAAAGCAGCCCACGGCCAGTTATCTGTTCCTGTCCCCGCCGTCTTAAAGTTGTGGGAAACTCGGCAAGTTCCCATTTATGATAATGGCATTGAGATGGAATTAGTAACCCCAACGGGGGCAGCCATTGTGGTGACATTAGCTCAAGAATTTGGTTCACCACCACCAATGAAATTATCTCATATCGGGTTAGGAACTGGCAATAAAAACTTTACAATTCCTAATATTTTACAATTATGGATCGGCGAGACTGAGGGACAAATCTATGAGCAAGAAACCGTGATGATACTAGAAACTCAAATTGATGATCTTAGTCCCCAAGTGATGGGTTATGTCTTTGAGCGCTTGTTAGCAGTAGGAGCGTTAGATGTTTTCAGTCAACCCGTTAATATGAAAAAATCCCGTTTAGGAACATTATTAACTGTTATTTGCTATCCTGAAAAAGCGAGTGAATGTGAAGAATTAATTTTCCGAGAAACCACCACATTAGGGATTAGGCACTCGCCACAAACTCGGACGACTTTACAGCGCTATTTCCAAGAAGTAGAGACACAATATGGTCAAGTTAACGTGAAAATTGCTAAAAACAAGGCAGGAGAAATTTTAAACGTTCAACCTGAATATGAAGATTGTGTCAAACTAGCAAGGGAACATAATCAGCCCTTAAAATTAATTCAAAAGTTAGCAGTAGAAGCTTGGCAATACTGCTCGGATAACAAAAATCTGGGTGGGAGAGAGAGAGGGGAGAGAGGGGAGAGGGGGGAGAAAAATCTTCGCTATAACAACCGAAATTAATCTTAACCTAACAGTATTGTCAAACCCCCTAACTTTCATAATTCATAATTCATAATTTAGAATTCATAATTCATAATTCACAATTCATAATTCATAATGTCTCAATCATTAAAAATCGCTAAATTAGGTGAGTCTATTCTCAGACAAGTTGCCACACCCATTGATAACTTTCAAGATGATCAGTTACAGTCATTAATTGATAACCTATTGCTAACTTGTGAAGAGTCTGAGGGAGTGGGAATCGCAGCGCCCCAAGTCTCTCAATCCCTGCGTTTGTTTATTGTCGCTTCCCGTCCTAATTCTCGTTATCCCCATGCACCTGTCATGTCTCCAACTGCCATGATTAACCCCAAAATAATCGCACATAACCAGGAGAAGGTAAAAGGGTGGGAAGGGTGTCTGAGTGTTCCTAATCAACGGGGTTTAATTCCTCGTTATACTGAAATTACGGTGCAATATTGCGATCGCTCCGGACATCCACAGCAACAAGTTTTAACCGATTTTGTGGCTCGTATTTTTCAACATGAGTTAGATCATTTAGATGGGTTGGTGTTTCTAGATCGTTTGGCAAGTGAGGCGGATCTTTATACTGAAGAAGAATATCAAGAAATTATGAATTATAAATTGTGAATTATGAATTGTGAATTGTTTTTGGTCGTTAACAATTATTTACCTCCTTTTAACCATAAAATTTCAATCCATTTCTAGGTTTTCTAAATCGGCTAAATCTTGCAATCTTCCCGATGCTTTTTTATTGTTTAACAATTGTATAAACTCTTTGAAGTCTGGGTTCAGCATTGTATTTATATTGATGATATTCTTGACGAATTTCTTCTAAAGCCGATAATCGGGCTTGAAAGGTTTGACTACGCCAATAAGCTAAATCAGTTTTAGGAGCTTTCAGGCTAACTTTTTGATAGTGTTTTTTCATTCGCTAAATTATTAATTTTTTTAATTATAAATTATCAATGCTCCTTTAAGATCAACTCAATTATGAATTATGAATGTGGGTTAAATGCTCCTGCCTTATGCGTAGCGCTGATATCGAATACCTCTTTATGTTTTATAGTTAAAATGTACTATAATGAGAAGCAAAAATCGGAAGAGGGCAAAAGGGCTAAAAGTGCCAAGGGCTATGTCCTGGGGGGGACGCACACAATACGAAAACCGAGATCGTTGTAGTGAACATCGGGGAGATCATTGCTGCGACACGCAGAACGGCAATCCCTCGGATTAGTGCCGAAAGAACCACCACGTAATACACGCCGTCTATCATATTTTGTTAGTACATTTATATTGTCTAGTAAGTTTTGATAAAGATTATCATTCTTATTTTCTTCATCCCACACAGTGCCATCATTAGGCGCACCCTCATAATTATCATGCCAAGGATCTAAACACCACTCCCACACATTACCGTGCATTCCACTCAGTCCAAATTCATTAGCCACCTTAAAAGAATCTACATCGGTTGTTTCACCTCGATACTTCCCTTTTTGCCCAATCCCATAACTATCTTCTCCATAATAATTAGCTAACTCCGTTGAAATGGTTTGTCCGAAGTGAAAAGGGGTTGTTGTTCCCCCTCGACAAGCATATTCCCATTCCGCCTCGCTCGGTAATCGGTAATTTTTCCCTGTGAATTTCGACAACCTAGCACAAAACTCAACTGCATCATACCAACTCACCTGTTCGACTGGTCTTTTATTCCCTTTACTATCAGAAGGGTTTGGTTTTAAGTCCTGTGCAATAGGTGGTTCTAGTTCAACTAGGGTACGCCACTGTTCTTGGGTAATGGGGTAGCGCCCCATAAAGAAACTGGGTACAGAAACTAAATGCTGTGGTTTTTCATTATCTTCGCTATCTTCTTCATCTTGAGGTGCCCCCATCATAAATGTTCCTGATGGAATAAGCACCATCTCTAGGGTTACGTTGTCACTGATTCGTTGAATAAATCCCTCTACTTTTTTGCTGTGACTGACAATGCTTAATTGACTCACTTTGAATTATGAATTATGAATTTTTTGATGTTATGCTTAATGTTAATTATGACATTAACTTAGCTGACTTGACATTCTCTAACGTTAGTACTAAAATACCTCTCCCTTAAGAGTTACTATAAGCTATCGCATAGTTATATACTGTAGTTCCCTGAACACTCGCATTGAAATCAATTTCAAGACTAATAGGTAGCGCTCAATAAATTGAACTGATATAAGCGAGAAGATTGAGCTATAAGTTATCTTTAGATAACGGCACTTATCAGCCTTGTCAATTGATTGCAGGGCGGTTGTATGGGAGAGCAACAAGCGCTAAGGGTAAAAGTATCCTGCTCCTCCCTAGACACCCACCTTGAAATCAATTTCAAGACTAATAAGTAGCGCTCAATAAATTGAACTGATCTAAGCTAGAAGATTGAGCTATAAGTTATCTTTAGATAACGACACTTATCAGCCCTGTCAATTGATTGCAGGGCGGTTGTATGGGAGAGCAGCAAGCGCTAAGGGTACAAGTATCCTGAGCCTCCCTAGACACCCACCTTGAAATCAATTTCAAGGCTAATAAATAACGTTCAATAAATTGAACTGATATAAGCGATAAGATTGAGCTATAAGTTATCTTTAGATAACGATACTTATAAGCCCTGTCAATTGATTGCAGGGCGGTGATATGGGAAAGCAACAAGCGCTAAGAATAAAACTGCTCTAATCAACTCTTTTTGCTTTATAGTCAAAAATACTACAAAAGGGCTAAAAATTCGGAAGAGGGCAAGAGGGCTAAAAGTGCCAAGGGCTATGTCCTGGGGGGGACGCACACAATACGAAAACCGTAATTGATGCCGTCAACATCGGGGTCACTATTGAAGCGACACGCAGAACGGCAAAGCCTCGGATCATGGTCGAAAGAACCACCTCGTCTTACACGCCGTCTATCATCTTTTATTAGTACGTTTATATTGTCTAGCAAGTTTTGATAAAGATGATCATTCTCATTTTTCTCATCCCACACAGTGCCATCATTAGGCGCACCCTCATAATTATCATGCCAAGGATCTAAACACCATTCCCACACATTGCCGTGCATCTCGTACAAACCAAAGGCGTTAGGTGGAAAGCTTTTAACAGGTACAGGTTGACTGGGATTCTTCCCTGGTGCTTCTTCTTGATAAGTGACTGAACTAAGGTAACAGGCTAAATTTGAGGTGATCGTCTCCCCAAAATGAAAGGGTTGATGATAGGTTTTATTCCATTGTTCTAAGGTCAATTTTTGACTATTTGCGGGTAAATCTTGTGGGCGCAAGCCTTGCGCCCCTACGCTGTCTTCATTTTGAATGGAAACGCCACGACAAGCATATTCCCATTCAGCTTCTGTGGGCAAACGATAGTCTCTTTGGGTATAACGGGATAGTCTCGCACAAAATTCGATGGCATCATACCAACGAATATATCTAACGGGATAATCATCCCCATCTTGGGCAGGATTTAAAGTTAATTCTCGCTGTTCTTGGGGTAAATTAGCAACAAAGCGCCATTGTTTTTGCGTAATTGCTGTTTGACTCATATAAAAGGACGGCACACTTACCCAATGCTGGAAATTCTCATCATCATAACGCTCTTTTTCTGTATCAGGCGATCCCATCCAAAACTGTCCTTCTGGGATATAAATCATTCTGATAGCGCTGTCTGACGGCGCTTCTTCTGCTGAGGTTGTTGCTATCAATTTCTGATCATAATACCAAGCTTGACAAGATTGACGGTTAACAATGTCCCCTCTTTTATTAACAAAATCCGCCGTATAACTCTCTTCTTTCACTGTCTCCTCTTCTTCTTCCTTCTGCTCTGAAACAATGACAGATACGGTTATATCAAAGGTTGTACGTTCTTGGGGCGAAATATGGTTGAATAAATCGGAGGGGAAAAAGTCTGATAGGCTAAGAGGGTTAGATAAATTGAGCTTTTGTTTTAATTGTTCTTCTTCTTGCTGAAAACGATTAAATTTATCTTGATAGGCTTCTGTATCCGTTTCTTCAAATGCCACATCAATGATTAAGTCATTGTAAGTTAAAAGGGGTTCAAATCCTGCTTTTTTTAAGGGTTCTGCTAACGTTTTAGTAAAACTTGTCCAACGATAGGCTTCTTTGATTGAATTTAAGGTGCTTCCTTGGCTTAATTTTAATTTTTGCCCTAATTCTTTCGCTGCTTGACTGGGTTCGACATAAGCTAAGGCCGTAATTTTTTGTCTTTCTTTGAGATTTTGCGTCAGACTATCGGTGTTCACTAATCTTTTTTCAATATATTGCAGCATAAAATGACCTAATTCTTTTAATTCTGACTCCCTGAGATGGGATAGTAAAATATTTCTGATTTCTAGTTCCATTTCATAACTTTCATAACCGCTTTGTTCACATAAACTTGATAGTAAGATCTCAGCCACTGCTATCCAACTAACTTTATGTCCTTTCTGTATCTTAAAAATTAGCCAGATTTGATAGAGTAAATCAGGGGTAATAATTAAGGGAAAAGCAGCATAACAAGCTAAACTAAATATCTGTTGGGAATATTTGTCTCTGAACGCTTCTACTCGTTCTCTAGCCACTTCTGGGCTTAACATTATCTCATTCCTCCTTAATTGCTTTTGAAGATGCACGACCCCGTAACACTGAAATAGCAGCATTTAAGCCTTGACGACTTAAGCTATACATAGGGATTAACTGCTCAAAGATAGCGGCTGAAGTCCCTTGCCAAGTATCCTCTGGCATAGGATTAACCCATACACAATAACGGACTGATTTTCTCAATTGTTCCAGAAAAATTCGGGTTTGCTCAATTCTATCTTGATCTTTGTGTCCTCTGGCTGCCCCTCCATCGCTTATAATTAAAGCCACTGCTCGATTATCGAAGGATGCAAGGGTTTCCGTCAAAGATTTTTTACCAAATAGTTGGGGTTGCTCAAATAGGGATTCTTGGGGACAATTACCAAAATAATAGACATCAGCCCGCCGTAATTTTCCCCCTCGTTGTGCGGTTTCCACTAACTGACGGGAGAGATCATGAAAGGGAACCATCGAACCTTGTTGATCGACAAAAAAGATTAAATCCGCTCTATTTTTTCGCTTGGGTCTTAATACCAATTCCGTTAAGACGTATTCTTTACTTAGCTTTGCAATAGATCCCTCTATATCAATTTCCTCTGGTTTTCCTTCTCGAACCAAACGGCGTAGCGATCGCCAACTTTGTTTCATTTGTCTCTCTGTCACAGGAAAATATTCTCGTCGAAATACATAAGAACGAGGAATCTGGGGAAAATCTTTGTCCCCTTCATCTTGCTTTTGTAACATTCCTTGAGCTACTTCTGTTGCTGGTTTACTGAATGACTCACTATAATCAGGTGTAACGCTTTGACGACGAGGGGGAAGGGGGGGCGGTTGTGTTTGAGGTGTAGCTGATAGAATATCTGGAGGAGGCTGATCGATTTGATCTATTTTTTCTGGTAATTTTGCAGAATAGCGCTGTCGAATTTTCTGACAAAGTTGAACAATCGTTGTTTGTTGTTGGGGAGTTTTTGCCCATAACCATCCGCA
>JBFRWQ010000029.1:0-5235 GCA_051439665.1 Microcystaceae cyanobacterium
ATGATTCCGCTACAGTTAACCCTCAAAAATTTTCTCAGTTATCGAGATATTGTCCTAGACTTTCGTGGACTACATACTGCTTGTATTTGTGGTGCAAATGGGGCGGGTAAATCTTCTCTCTTAGAGGCCATTACATGGGCAATTTGGGGACAGAGTAGAGCAGCAAATGACGATGATGTGATTCATACAGGAGCAGATTTTGTCCGAGTTGACTTTGAATTTATGTTCAATGAGCAAATCTATCGCATTATTCGCAGTCATCCACGGGGTAAAAGTAGCGATCTCGAATTTCAGGTGAAAAGTAAAACCCGATTTCGGACATTGAGCGCTAAGGGAGTAAGAACGACTCAATCTGAGATTTTAGCGGTTCTCAAGTTAGATTATGATACGTTTACTAATTCGGCTTATTTGCGACAAGGAAGAGCCGATGAATTCATGTTACGAAAACCCAGTGAGCGCAAGCAGATTCTAGCAGATTTACTGAAATTAGATCAATATGAAACCCTGGCTTCTCATGCTAAGGATTTATCGAAAGAATATAAGGGACAAACTGAGCAATTAGAAATTCAATTACAACGAATTCGTCAGCAAATTGAACAGAAAAAAAGCTTAGAAACTAATTATAAAGAGATTGAAACTCAACTCAAGACACTGCAAACTCAGCAAGATCAAGATCGAGAAACCTTAAAACAGTTACAAGGAACAGAAAATCAACGACAACTATGGCAACAACAATTAACATGGCAAACCAATCAGTTACAGCAATTAGAACAAGAGATTAAGGGGATTGTGCAGGAAAAATCTGCTTGCAATCAACAATTAGAACAGTTAAAATCACTGATTGATCAAGAGGGAGAGATTACTCAAAGTTATCAGCGCTTTAAGGAAGCTCAACAAGAAGAATTTGCCTTGTCTGAGAAATTCCAGCAATACCAAAAACTATTGCAACAAAAGCAACAATTAGAACAGCAATTAAATCAAGCAATTAATAAGCTACGTTTACAGATTCAACAGGTTCAAACCCAATTAGAAGAACTGCAAAAACAAGAAAAAGAGTTACAAAATATCCTAGAAAGTGAGGAAGATGCTAAAAGTGGAATGAAGCGCTTAAGGGCTGCTAGACAGCGCTTGCACCATATAGATCAATTACAGTTACAAGTCAGTCCCCTACTGCAACGTAAGTATAGTTTAGAAACTCAAATTGAGCGTAAAAAAGCACAACAAATGGCGAGACTTGAGCAGTTAAGTATGATGGTTCAGCAGTATCAAGCAGAGTTAGATAAAATTCCCCATCTACGGGATGAATTTAAGCGGGTATATACGCAGCTTGAAGAATTAGAGAATAAGAAAGTTTACCAAGAAAGAATTAGCGAAAAAGGACAAGATAAGAAGACTCAGTTACAACAAATTCAAGCGAGTCAAACACTTTTTGAACAGCAAATTGAGGAACTAAAACAAAAAATACAATTGTTAGAAAAACCTGAAGCAACTTGTCCCCTCTGTGAACAAGCATTAAATGAAGATCACCGTCATCAAGTGGTTCAAAAAACCACCGATCAACAACAGACATTTACCGAAAAAATTTGGACTCTGCAAGAAGAAATGGCAGCCTTAGAAAGAGAAATTCAACAGTTACGTCAAGAATATGCTGAGATCAAAGAAGAGTTAAAAAAGGAAGATCCCTTAAGTAAGAGATTTCATCAAATTGATACGAAATTAGAATCAATGGGAGAAATTCGTACTAATTTAAAAGCAGTTCAAACAGGTGTAAAAAAGATTGAACATCAACTTGAAAGTAATGACTTTGCTCAAGATGAACAAAGAGAATTAAGTCAGATAGAACAGAGAATGAAAGACCTTGATTATGACGAAAAAACACATGGTTTAGTAAGAGGAGAAGTGGATAAATTAAGATGGGCTGAAATTAAAATGTCAAAACTTGAGGATGCTAAACGAAAACTGAAAAGAATTAACCATGAGAAACCCCAAATTATCGGTAAAATTGCACAACTGCAAGTTAAAATCCAAGAGATGCAGTCACAATCAGAATTTATCCAAGAGATTAACAAGATTGATCAGACTTTGCAAACGTTAAACTATGACTCTAATTACCATCAGAAAATCTCTAAATTTGTGCAAACTCAAATTATTTGGCAAGGGAAAAACTTAGATCTACAAAAAGCTAAACAACAATATCCTCAATTGCAAGAAAAAATTAATAAATTAACTGAACAGTATTTTCTCAAAGAGAAATCACAACAGGATTTACAAACACAGCAAGAACAAACTCAAAAACAAATTGCTAACATACAAGATAACCGTCAAGCGATTCAAAAACTAGAGCAGAAAATTCAGCAACAACGGCAACAACTAGATCAATTGATTGCCAATCGAGGAAAAATTGAGCAATCTTTACAACAAATTGATACTTTACAGCAAGAATCAAAAGACTCTGACAAAGAGTTAAAAGAACTGCAAAAACAGATTAAAATTTACCAAGAATTAGCCAAAGCATTTGGTAAAAATGGCATTCAAGCGCTCATGATTGAAAATATTTTACCTCAACTAGAAGCCGAAAGTAATCATATTCTAGCCCGTTTAACAGAAAATCAATTACATATCCAATTTGTCACCCAAAAATCTCGTCGTGGCCGTTCCCGCAAACAAACGGCTAAATTGATTGATACGTTGGATATTTTAATTGCAGATGCGAAAGGAACTCGCACCTATGAAACCTATTCAGGGGGAGAAGCCTTTCGTATTAATTTCTCTATTCGTTTAGCCTTAGCAAAATTACTCGCTCAACGGATGGGAACGGCTTTACAAATGTTAGTCATAGATGAAGGATTTGGCACCCAAGATGGAGAAGGATGTGAGCGATTGATTGCAGCGATTAATGCGATCGCACCTGATTTTGCTTGTATATTAACTGTTACCCACATGCAGCAGTTTAAGGAAGCATTTCAACACCGAATTGAAGTGTATAAAAGCAACCAAGGATCTCAACTACGTTTTTCTTCGTGACAGAATAGGTATAGTAGCACAGGCATCTTGCCTGTGACAAGCTAGAAGCTGCTAGAAGCTTGTGCTACTTGGGGATAGTGATACAGGCATCTTGCCTGTCACAAGCTAGAAGCTTGTACTACAATTGACCAGTTATCTATCCTCTTGAGATTCAAACACAGGACAATAACCTTCTGGTGTCACCCGATAGCCATTTAAAGGTGATAACACATTCCGACAACGAGATCCCCGATAATGGTGACAAGTTTGGCAACAATCGATCGCAAGTAATTGATCCGACACTGTTGGTTGATTAGCCAACTCTTTCTGAGAAATTCCCCTTAATACTAATTCTTCCCCTTGCCATCTGGCTTCTAACAATCCCGTATCAGCAAATTGACTCCAACGGGGATCAAGAGTCAGATTGGGGGGTAAATTTAGGGTAACACCGTGGCCTTGTTCATTAAGTTCCCCCTCATAGACGGTAGGAGAGGGTAAACTTTCAGGTTGAATAAAGCGATCGCCAATAGGTAACTCAACTAATGTTCCAACCGCAGGGGAGTGGATTTGATAGCGATTGTGTAATTCTTCGAGATTAATTAAATCAGTCAGATAATTTGCTGATCCGTGGACAAAAATAATGTGTTGGGGGCGTAAATTATGAATTAACTGGGTTGTATTGCGACCATCACTATGTTCTGCTAAGAGATAGGTTTCTTGTTCGACTCGTTGGGTTTGTAAATAAGCTAACGAAGTCAGATCAAAAGATTCCTCTATCTCTTCAGGGATTAAAAGCAACCAAGGTGATGTTTTCTCTCCTAAATAAGACTTAATCGTTGCTAAATCATCTGTCACGAACACAGAAGGGTTTGAACCCAATTTTTGATGCTCTTTTTCGCTTAAACGATGTAAACGAGGACAAATGCGCTCATCCCAGAAAAGCGGTTGATGTTTGGCAAAATTCTGTACTGAGATCGGTAATTCTGACAATAGATCTAAATAAATATCACAGGCTTTTGCTAGTTTTCCCCCTACCCAAATATCCAATTCTCGTCCCGTAAATTGATGATGCGATCGCAATAATTTGAGAATTTCTTGTCCTAACCCCAAAGTCGGAACGGGAAGTAATACATTCTTACCCCTAATTAACCCCTCATCTATGCGTTGCATTAACTGTTTTTCCTGTTGACGACGATGGGGATGACGGGTTGTCCCATAACTTCCCTCAATCACCAAAATATCAGGGGATAATCCTCGCAGAGACTCTACCGATAGTCCTTCCACCAGTTGTAAATTAGATAGGGAAAAATCCCCCGTATAGAATAACTTATAGACTCTTTGGGGAGTTTGGTAGGTAATGAAGGTCGCTGCAGCGCCAGGTAAGTGACCAGAAGGATATAATTCAAGGGAGAGATTAGGAAAAAGGGAAACAGGCGATCGCCATTTAATTCCTTGACAGATCTTTTGTACAAATTTTTGTTGTTGATCTGACCAATTGAGGGGTAATAATTGGACAGTCACCTCACTGCTATAGACAGGGACATCAGGAAAAGCTTGATGGAAGTCTAGCAGTCCTCTAACGTGATCAGGGTGAGCATGACTGAGAATAACTGCATCAATGGGGGGAATTTGGCTAATAATTTCCGCAATATTGGTGATACCGCAATCTAAGAGTAAGCGGTATTCCCCTAGCTGTATTAATAGACACACTCCCTCATGATGGTGGCCGACTCCGTAAGGCAGACAAGAGAGTTGTGTATGATTATCTTGGGAGAGAGATGAGGATTTATCCATAAAGATAACGTTGTCATCTTAGGACGATTGAGTAAAAGCACATGATACCAAATTCCCTCTGATTCTGCTACTTATTCCCAATTGTTAAGGATTGTTAAAGGTGGGGAGTATTGAGTAGTATTGAGTAGGATGGGCTTTGCCCATCAAATCAGCCACTAGGGTAATTGAGTAGTAGGATGGGCTTTGCCCATCAAATCAGCCATAACCCATCGCAGCATTATTATGTGATTATTTACACTCTTCACCACAGATACTTGATTAAATATTCCTTGATAAGTTAAGGTGGGCAAAGCCCACCCTACTCTCTATTCAATTGAATTCTGGGATCAACAAATTTAAGTAATAAATCAGCTAATAAATTACCAATAATCAATAAAGTTGCACCCATCATTAAACTACCCATCACTAAATACTTATCTTGACCTTGTACAGCTTGTA
>JBFRWQ010000030.1:0-3300 GCA_051439665.1 Microcystaceae cyanobacterium
ATTGCAGGGCGGTTGTTGTTGAACATCAGTAAATGCCCAAGGTTAAAGTGCATAACTTACTATAATAATTAAGATATTTGACTTTCCATAACATCCACCTTGAAATTAATTTCAAGGCTAATAAAGGGCGTTCAATGAATTGAACTATACAGCATAAGCTAGAACATTAAGAGCGCTCTTTCTAGTTATTGCGGGGCGCTTGGTAAAGTTGAAAGAGGATTTCCACCTCTCCCAACTTCTTTACCTCTTAACAATTTAAGCTGTTCCAACTAAATGATAAGGATGGGTTAACTTATCCAATTGTTGAACCAACAAACTGAGGAATAACCCCACATCCGTTACCACTCCAACAGACTCAACTGAACCACGATCGCTTAATTTCGTCACCACAGAAGGGTTAATATCCACACAGACCATTTTTACCCCAGCAGGTGTCATATTTCCCACACCAATCGAGTGCAGCATAGTAGAAAGCATTAAGATCATATCTGCATCTTTAATTAACTCAGAATAGTGTGCTTGTGCTTTAATCAAATCCATTTCCGTATCTGGTAAAGGACCATCATCACGAATTGAGCCAGCTAAGGCAAAAGGAACGTCATTTTTGACACATTCGTACATAATGCCCTTACTAATTGCGCCTTGCTCCACTGCCTTACCAATGTTACCATAACGGCGAACAGTGTTAATCACCTTGAGATGATGGCGATGACCGCCCCTTACAGGAACACCACGCTGCATATCGACCCCTAACGACGTTCCCATCATAGCCTGTTCAATATCGTGGACAGCGATCGCATTTCCCCCTAATAACCCGTGAACATAGCCTTCTCGGATTAAATGGGAAAGATGTTGCGCTCCCCCCGTATGAATGACCACAGGACCGGCTGTAACCAAAACTTTACCCGCTTGATCCCGAATTTGGCGCATTTCCCAGGCAATTTGTTCAACTACCAACTCAACACGCCGTTCACTGGAGACTCCCGCACCCATAAAGGTGAATTCTTGGGACTGGTTGCGCTGTTCCCGTGATTCTGTTTGTCGTACTGTGCGAATTCCTTCTACACTGACCATGACTCGATCGCCTTTTTTCAAGTCACGCAATAGGCTACAGTTTGCCGTTACCCCTTCAGAGGTATTTTGAACGACAATTGCCCCATCCATGCGCTGATTCTGTACTTTTACCCATTCACCATTCACCCGTACTTCAGTGGGATAAATAGTGGTGACATAAAAGTCATCGGGCGCTACTCCATCTTGTTCTACTACTTCTGTGTTAACATCACAAGCTTCCTGTGGGGGAGCGGTTGCGCCGAGATCAATGAGTTCTGTCATCATCTCTTCCATAATCTCATGGGAAGGGGCAGAGATACGCACATCCGCCGCCGAGGTGCTTTCCCGTTCAATTCCCAGATTAAAGTTCAAGACTCGGAAGCTACCCCCATTATCCACCACCAAATCTAGCGCTTTATTCATAATTCCTGCATCTAAGAGGTGGCCTTCCATTTGAATGACCCGACTTTCCACAGGGATGTTAGCATGAACATCAGGCATAATGGGTTCTGTCACCCTTAAAGTGAGACATTTAGCCGCTCCCCCTGCTTTGAGGAATTCTGATAGGGGAGTTTCTACGACTTCAAATCCTTTTTCAGTAATTTTTTGCCGTAACTCATCGCTAATTTCGTTCATCACGATGGTGCGACCCACATTAACCGCATTACACGCAAATTTCACTGCATCGGGTTCATCCACTACAATACGCTTTTCAGCAGGGACACGCATTTCAATCAAACGATTAGAATAGGCATCAAAGGCAGGAGGATAATAGAGCAAATACCCATCAGTTAAGGGACAAAAACAGGTATCTAGATGGTAGAACCGTTCATCAATTAGTCTGAGGGAGAGAACCTCAATATCAAGCCATTCAGCGATGGAATTGTGAGCATATAACTCAGAACGGAAACCATATCCCGCCCATAACCAGCGGCCTTCTCTATCAAAAAGCGCATCCCCAGCGCCTTCAAAGGGTAAATCTTTGGGTAATTCAAAGACGGTGAATCCATTCTCAGCGAACCACTGTTTGAAATAAGGTTCTTCCCCTTGGCGCTCTTTGTGGAAGAAACGACTCAACACCACCTTATCCCCTAAAACTAGCCCTGCATTGGCAGTAAATACCATATCTGGCCAGCCTTTTTGGGGGGTGACTAAATCAACAATTGCACGATCTTTGAGCGCATAGTAAAGTTTTTGCCATTGTTCAACTGCACGATCTTGAGAGGATTTATGAATATTGCCCTCCATCCAAGGATTGATTACATAATCAACATCGTAGTGGTCGGGAGCGCACATGAGGAAACGAATAGATTCTGTCATAATTAAGCTTAATGATTCACTAAACAATACAATCTAGGTAATTTCAACGGAATTAACCCTTACTAACTTCTTTCTTGCTTCTGTCTTAGCTGTTAGTCGGTTATCAACAAGCCAACTTTTCATCATATCATCTCCTGGCAACTATGGAAGAACTTATGATTAATTGATCAATTCACTCCAACTAATTAATACTTGTCCCTTGATAGCTAGTAAATCTTACGTTTTTATTCTTGAACAAAGAACAGTCAGATTGATCAATTAGGTGGTGGAACTCGATACACTCGAATTAATTGATTGGTTAGAGTTTCTGATTCTCTAATTGCCTGATTAATATTTTTGGCCATTCGTTGGCGTTCCCTATCATCTACACAAGCAATCACCCCGCAATGTTGAGGATTTAAACGATGTAAACGAAAAAAGTCACGGCGATTTAAGGTGAAGACAGCACGATTTTGAGTAATGGCAAAAGCTAATACTTCTTCATCAGATAATCCAGTATTTCCTGCTTCTTGTACGGTTAAAACATCATGTTCTAATGAACGAAGTAATTCTACTACTTGTCTAGGAAACTGCTCATCGGCATATAAATAAGCCATTCATTAATCTTCCTCATTTTCTCTAATGGCTATAGCAATTTCATCAGGATTAGCTTGAGCATAAATCCAAGCATTTGCTAAATCAGTGGCTGTTAAGGTGGGATAGTCATAGAGAAGTTGAGATTCACTAATTCCTAAATTACGAGCATTTACTAATACCCAAATAGGAATCCGAGTTCCAGCAATACAGGCATCTCCTCCACAAACACCTCTATTTTTAGAAATAACACGCCAATTTTGATTTAAACTATGTGCCAAAATATTAATAATTTGGGCTTTCTCCGATAAAGATAGGTTGAGTAACTGTGTTTCTAGTTGTTTGATAGTCATT
>JBFRWQ010000031.1:0-5550 GCA_051439665.1 Microcystaceae cyanobacterium
GCTCCTGTATCTAATTTGATTAACGCATCAACAAGGTAAGGATCGAGATTAACGACTCCGTCCATATCTTGGGATGATAAGACATAACCAATCGTTTCTCTGGCCTCATAATCACCAAAATATTGAATATATTGCAAATATAGCCAATCTGCCATCAAGTTATCAAAACCAAAGGTAGGAAGTTGCTTAAGTATCTGTAATCGCAGTCTTTCGGCTTCTTCCTGTGCTAAATAGTCTGCTTTTGTTAAGTTTTTTTCTGTAAAATCAGCTTTACTCTGCTGTAGCGTTACTACGCCTAATAAGCAGACAATCATCAGTCCAATACTACCGAGCAATTTATAAAGTTCTAAAGATAGTTTCTTCATGGTATTAGGGAAAGGGCTATCCTATAAATAGTATGCCCAAATTGTTGTCTTAATTTTCACTCCTCTCCTTGCTGTTGTTGCAACATTGTGAGGGTTTGATCGACTTTTTTCAGTTGCTCTGTTTGATTAAACTGTTTAAATAGCTCTTTGGCCTTTTGTAGATCAGCGATCGCTTCTTCCGATTTTCCTAACTGAGCATAGGTCACACCCCGATTAAAAAAGGCTTCTGGGAACTGATTATTGAGTTCTAAGCTACGATTATAGTCTTCTAGGGCTTTTTCAGGATTTTTCAGACGATTGTAGGATAAAGCCCGATTATAGTAGGCTTTGGGGTCATTCTCTTTCAGGGTAATGGCTTGATCGTAATCGGTGATCGCTTCTTGGTAATTACCGAGTGCATCGTTAGCATTCCCTCGATAAATGTAAAAATCAGCGAATTCTGGGTTAATTTCAATGGCTTGGGAACAATCACTTAAAGCCGATTCATGTTGTTTGAGCAGAAAATGAGCATAGCAACGATTACCATAAGCATAGGCGTATTGGGGGTTTAAGGTAACGGCTTGGGTATAGTCTGCGATCGCTGCTTCTAATTCCCCAATAATGACCCTAACATAGCCTAAATTGTAGAAAGTGTCTGCATCCTGGTCATTGAGTTCTGATGCTTTGGTAAATGCGTCAATCGCACTTTGATAATCTCGTGCATCAATGAAATCAAGCCCCTTATTGTACCATTCTATATCGGTTAACCCTTGATATTGATCTTCAGAGGGTGTTTCAGGTGCATATTCTACGGCTTCGGTATCAGGAGAAGGTGCTTCTTCTGTTTCCGTTGTTGCTTCTACTTCATTATTCTCTATTGTTTCTGTTTCCTGAGCAACTAGAATGGGATACGCAAGGACACTAGAAACAGAGAAGAGGAAGACAGAGGGTAAGCTGACCAATAAAATTAGAAGTTTCATCATAAACCGTTTTTAAAATCAAAAGAGCTATTGAGGGAGAAACTATAGCTAAATGCAGAAGGAAGAATGAACAATGAAATCCCTGACTATAAAGGGACTTAATCATTTTCTCTTGTCAAACACCGAGGGTACATAAGGCTATAATTGTTCTTATTCTATCGTTAAAAATTTCTCCACCCCGAACCTACCTTAAAATAACGTTTCTGGGATCAAGACGGCAACCAGAACAACCATCGCTGATCAATCATCCGCTTCATACCCTTGCACCACTTGTTTATAGGTCGTCAGCGCATCTAAACTCACTAATCCTCGTCTTAACCCTTTTTGATTAGAGATCCCTAAAAGTAGAGATTCTCCTTGTTTCGGATTACGGGAAAAACGAGGGGAAGTATTAATATAGACCAAAGCGCTATCAACTGCCATCGCAAATTGACGACTTTCCTGATAGGATTCTGTAACAATGCAATCGGCGTGTCCGCTACTGTGATAGTTAATCCATTTAATCGCTTCTTCTAACTTGCCTACCTGTTTAAAAGCAACCGTTTTGCTGAAATAGGGAGTATGCCAATCTGAGATGCTTATCGGAGCTAAATAATCACTATATTTTTCTACTAGGATGTCATCCCCTTTTAATTGAAACCCTTGTTCTTCCAGATAACTAAAGAGTCGTAGCAGATAGGAGGAATTGTGGGGAGAAGAGATCAATACCTTTTCAATGGCATTAACGGGATCAGGCTTGTTATCATGGCTTTCAATAATGATTTTATGAACCAGTTCCCAATCACCGCTATTACTCCAATAGAGATAACAATTACCCATTGCTAACTTGAGGACGGGAACGGTTGCTAATTGACTCACTTGTTCTGTTAAACTAGGTCTTCCATAGGGAACGACTAGGTTAAGATATTGGGATTGGGTAACGATCTCTTCCATCAAATTCCCTTGATCACAGGGTAAACACTCCACACAATGGGGGGGAAGTCCTGCTTCTTTGATCGCTGTCTTCAGTAACTCCGTAATAACGTTATTTGTATGACTGGAAGATACACAGCCCCGCAACATCAAGCTATTTCCTGTTTTTAAGGCAAATCCTGCTGTCATTACGCCCAAATCAGGGAATGTTTCGTAAATTAGGGCGATTACCCCTAATGGCATTAATTGATAGTAAGTTTGATCTGAATTAGATTGATAAGGCGCATTAATTACCCGTTGTAAGGGGTCGGGACAATTAACAAGCGCTTGCAAGAGATCAACTGTATTGTGTAATCGTTCAGGAGTTAATTTCAGCCACTCTAAGAGGATATCGGGGACAGCCATTTCCCGACTTGTTTCTAGGTCTAGGGTGTTGGCTTCTAAAATTTGGTCAAAAGCGCCTTCAATCGTTACGGCCATTGCTTTTATCCCCTGATTTCGCTGCTTACCAGAGAATTTGCTTAACTCAATAAAGGAATTGTAAGCTCTTTGTGAAGCAAGTTGAATCAAAGTAGGGGAGTTGACCATCACTGGAACGGTTCGTTTAGATCATCCCACCCAGTATAGATCGTTTTCTCAAAAAATCAATGTCAGCGCTCAGAATTTGAGTCGTCCCCTATTTTGCTATGCGTCCCCTATTTGAGAAAGCGCTTAGACAGTGCAAACATATCCCCTAAGTCCACATCACCATCGCCATCGCTATCGAGAAAAGAATTTAACAATGGATTTCCTTGGGAAACGCCTTCTTTGGGTTTACCCACATTGAGGACATTAAGAAGGACTGGGAGCAACAGAGGAACTATGTGTTGTAGTTGACCTTCGCTAATTCCTGTTTTTTGGGAAAGTTCGCCAACTATTTGCTGAGTTAATAGGCCAGAAACCAACCCATCTAGAGCGCTTCCCCCGCCTCCTTGAGCCAAATCCCCTAACATTGACTCAACAGATGAGGTATCGTTGGCTGCGGCTTGCTGTTTAAGCATGGGACGGATGGTTGACCCTAACGTTGATAAAACCGTCTGCATTTGTCCTTCTTCAATGCCATTTTCCTCAGAAATTTGTCGAATGGTACTGACGGCGCTACTCAGTTGATCCACACTTCCTTCTGTGTTGGGATCATTGATAGAACTCAAGAGATCGAAAAAGAGACCCATTGGATGCTATTACCTCCACATCTTTTGGCTTTAGCATATCATAGCTGTGAACTACCCCAACTAACATTACGCTCCTCTCTCCAATGGATCTTTGTCATAAGTACCAATCTTATCTAATGAAGTTTTAGTGTCGTAGCAATGTCTAATTTGAACAATCACTCAGCGTAGAGCTACTCGTTAATTTACCAGAATATAAGCAAATGATTGGTGGTCAATGTGCAATTGTGGAATGCCATGACGAGCATAATTTTGAGGTATAATTCACCAATAAAGAGGGGGAAACAACTGCTTTATGTAGCTTATTGATAAAAAGTTTGTTCTTGTCTGGAAATCGGCAACTAAACAATAGTTATCTACTAGGGATAAAATTACAGTAATTTAATTTTTATGTTATTATAAGTAGGGAATAAACCGTAAAAAATAACCCTCAAAACTCATTAACAAGGAAAAAAGCGCTTATGATTGTCAAAAATGAGATTCTGGCAAACTTAGATCAACTCCCTCAAGCGTTACAGATGGAAGTTCTTCATTACTCAGAATATCTTGTTAGTCGTTATTCGCAAGAAAATCAATCCCCAAAATCCAGCAAACGAGGTGGTTTAGGTGTTTTGAAAGGTAAAATTAAGATGTCTGATGATTGTGATGAACCCTTAGCAGAAATGCAAGAATATACGTCATGAAAAAGATATTATTAGATACTCATAATCTAAAGATAACTTAAAGACTAATCCTCTGGGTTATGCTAGTTCAATTTATTGAACTTTACTTATCAGCCTTGAAATTGATTTCTAGGTGGGTGTTGTAGAAAGTCCAAGATGTGATTTATGCTAAACGATATAAGGGAGTAAATCGAAAATGGACAGCGTTTTCATGGATTTTGAATATACAATCAAAGAGGGAATCAAGAATCAAAACTTAAAACAATCTCCTTAGTGAGTTAATTTATCCATAGCTAGTTATTCACATCTAAAGCAGATAATTTTAGGCGAACTCGTTTTAGTTTTTGTTGACATAATTCTTGATCTAATTGTGCAATCATTTCTTCAAGTTCTAAATTGAATTCCTTCATTTCTAACCGTGTACGACGCAAATTAGTTAACAAACGTTGCGATGTTTCAGCATTAGGGGTGTGGGAGGGTTGATTCATTGCAAATTCCACTCTTGTTTAACTTCTTGAATGCTACGTTTCCAAGCAAAAATTCTAATTTCTGTTCTGGAAATTGACTGCTGTAAAAATTCTAGCAGATTATTGGATGGTATGGGTTGAGCTTGAGTCACTTGAAGGTGTAACCGAGATAAGCGAGAATAAGACGTTTCTGCTTCCTCCGCTACATTTTTCATCTCATCAAGATAGGGAAATGTTGTTTCGGTTTCGCCAAGCATATCGAAAAGAGTATATTCTGTTGCGGTTGCTTCTTCCACAATTTCTAAGGTTTGACGCTGCAAATTCCACAACATTTCTCTGACTTCTGGGGGAAGTTTTGCCATGTGAGGAAAAATAGAGATTTATTTGCTCACATTATACAGCGATCGCTTGTCAATTCTTCTCCCTTTCTTTCGGAAAAGTGTATCCTAATATACCCAATAAGATTAAGATTTGTTGCAATTTAAAGCATTGACAGGGCTGATATGTATCTTTATCTAAAGATAACTTAAAAACTAATGCTCTGGGTTATGCTAGTTCAATTTATTGAACGTCCCTTGTTAGCCTTGAAATTAATTTCAAGGTGGGTGTTCAAGGAAGTGCAGGATCTGAGTTAATAAAGATAGGATTATGTCCTATTAGAAAGAGAAAATAATTCGATATCCTACGGGGGAAGAGAGAAAAAAGGGGAAAGGGGCAAAAGAATAAAGGGCTAAGAAGTCCTCCCGACACCACACACCACACGGAAACCGATTCTATCGTAGCGGAGGATACGGGTATCGTCGAGGCGGTTGGCAGAACGGCAATTATTAGTACTGTTGCCACAAGAGCCTCCACGAAGCACGAAATATTCTTTTTCTTTATCCCGATATGCACTCCCATCTCTTGGCGTATTTTCATAATTATCTACATAATTATCTTCGCACCATTCCCACACATTACCGTGCATATCATAAAGC
>JBFRWQ010000032.1:0-2621 GCA_051439665.1 Microcystaceae cyanobacterium
TTCCTATATCTCCTGTATCTTGGCTGCGAAAACGGGCAAATTGTTCAGCTTGTTGACCATCTAGGGTCTGAAGTCCTGCTTTGAGGTCAATATAAAGATTTTGTGTTCGATCTTGATAATACATATCCTGGGGAACATAAACCTCAACTCCCCCCACAAGATCCACTAATTTCACAAACCCATCCGTTGTGATTCTGACATAACGATCAATGATCACATCATCAAGGGTTTGACTGACAACTTCTGTGACTAACTCTACTCCCCCGTGGATATTAGCATCATTGATTTTTGTGTAACCGACTTGGGGAATATTAACTCTGCTATCTCTGGGAATTGAGAGCATTTTCAGATTCTTTTGCAGAGGATCAACTTTTAGCAAAAGAATGGTATCACTACGTCCCTCTAGCCCTGTCAAAGATTGAGAGTCTTGTTCCTCCACCCGATCAATTCCTAGTACTAAGATGTTAAGAGGAGCGCTGAGGTGCTGGGAGAGAATGGGATTAACATTAGGAGAACGAGGTTCTAATGGGGGGGACAATGCCATTTTATCAGCCAAGGGAGTCATGAGCGCCACACTTGCTCCCAAAGTTCCTGATATCATCGCTGTTGTGCTAAAAATAATCCCCCAAATCAGGCCCCGTTGAAAGGGTGTAAATCTGTGAAGAGAACGACGGGGGGGATAAGGTGAAATTCGTGGTGAAGTCACCCTGGGTCGTGTTGGTAAAGTGACGACTTTTTTCGGTTTATAAACCTTTAATTTTGGCTTTATGGGCAGATTAGAACCCACTTTTTTGGCACTGTTTGTCATTCTAACCTCATAACCCTCGACTAGCTGAATTTTAAGTTTAATTCCAACTCAATAATATAAGAACTAATTTTTGAGAAAAATGTTCCAGTTTTCTACACAAAAATTTTCGCAAATACCAAGTTATGTGTTAGATTAAGGGTAGGAGCTTTAGCCATTTCTTAATTGAATATTCAACCTGTCACTCCAGTATAATCTATCGGGGACTACAGGTAAGGACTAACCCTAAGAGCGTATTTCAGCGCTTAGGTATTGTTCTCATAATAATAGGTTAAATCACTGATGGCTCTGAAAAGTAAGACGGCTAAGTAAAAAGCCTCAAAAGCGATACTGGTTATTGTTTGGTCAAACAGACATAAAGCCGTGCATAAATTCAGAAAAATTACTGACTTTTCCCTATTAAGAAAGCAGCAAACTTTTTGCTCTTGATTTCGTCTTAGTTATTTAGACATTAAAGGTGGAGGCATAAAATATCCTCTGTCTAGACTTCTAATGTTACTTTTTTGACGTTTATTAATCACTCTTAACCCCATTTATGAAGTTACCATGCCTTTCATCACCTTACTTCTCGCCAGCCTTTACCTCTTAGCGATTTACTGTCTCTTATTCCTGATCGGTTATATGAGTAAAGAGGTATTTTCCCAACCCAAAGATGCCCGTTAAGAATCGTTAGAATAACTATGATCCAAGGTGTTTAGCCATTTGGCCACTGAGCCAAAGCTAAACCCTTGTGATTATTTTGAGAGTTATAAACTGTGAGACATTTCAAATAATCCTCACGTTCTCTCCAAACCCCATCACAGAAGAATCAGATAAAAATCAGAGGTGATTGTTTGATGTACCCAAGCTTGGTACTATAAATCTGACTCTATAGATAAAGAAATATGACAATTCCTACTTATGGTATTCCACCCCACGGTGGTCAGTTGATTAATCGTATCGCTACCCCAGCAGAAAGAGATGAATTTCTAGCTCAAGCAGATAGCTTACCACGGGTACAGTTAGACGCAAGAGCAACATCTGATCTAGAAATGATCGCTATTGGTGGTTTTAGTCCCCTCAATGGCTTTATGGAACAGGATGACTACGAAAAAGTCGTTGAAGATATGTATCTTACCAGTGGTATTCCCTGGTCAATTCCTGTCACCCTATCAGTCAGTGAGGAGATAGCTGACCCCTTAAAAGAAGGGGAATGGGTTCGTTTAGATGATCCCAGTGGTAAATTTGTTGGTGTTTTAGAATTAACCCAAAAATATCGTTACAATAAAACCCACGAAGCAGCTAATGTCTATGGGACTGATCAAACAGCCCATCCAGGGGTGAAAGTTGTCTATGAACAGGGAGCAATTAACTTAGCCGGTCCTGTCTGGTTATTAGAGCGCTCACCTCACCCTCAATTTCCCAAGTATCAAATTGATCCAGCAGCTTCTCGTCAGCTTTTCCATGAAAGAGGCTGGAAAACAGTCGTCGGCTTCCAAACCCGTAATCCCATTCACCGTGCTCACGAATATATCCAAAAATGCGCCTTAGAAATCGTAGATGGTTTATTTCTCCATCCCCTAGTCGGCGCTACTAAAAGCGATGATGTACCTGCTGATGTGCGGATGCGTTGCTACGAGATTATGATGGATAAATATTTCCCTCAAGAACGGGTTATTCTCGCAATTAATCCAGCAGCTATGCGTTATGCTGGCCCCCGTGAAGCGATTTTTCACGCCATTGTACGGAAAAATTACGGTTGTACCCATTTCATCGTCGGACGGGATCATGCAGGGGTAGGAGATTATTATGGTACTTATGATGCCCAATATATCTT
>JBFRWQ010000033.1:0-3841 GCA_051439665.1 Microcystaceae cyanobacterium
ACAATACTGAGTTATATAACTGGTTGGATTGCTCACAACACCAGAACAGATAACTGTGAACTTCATCATCAATATTTCCAGTTAACAGGATTTTTTGTGTTTGATAATTCATGGTATCATTATAACATGATAATTCTGGCTATACCCTTAGTAGAACTGAGGGTTAAAACCCTCTACCGCTCGACTGCTACGCCTTGAAAGGACATGGCTATCTCTCGCTCGTTATTTTAGGTATGGCAACATCCATCTTGACTCGATGCCCATGTATAATAAAGTTAGGCAAGGCCGTGATTGATCTAAAAGTTTCATGACATTTTCTCCTCTCAAGGTCGTTAATTTTCTGGATGTTGTACCAACGTGCCAGCCAACAGACTCACTACACAAGTTATTTGACCTCATTTCTGCTCAACCCTGTCATCGTTTAGTTATCACAACTCATAATCAATATCCAGTGGGATTAGTTTTTACCCATGATTTACTGCCTTACTACCCATTAAATCAGCGCCAAACCTCTCTCCACTCATCATCTCTTAATTGGGACTATCCCATTAGCCAATTTCCCCATCTCATTCATCCCCTTGTTTTACTGTCATCTCAAACCTCGTTGATTACCTTATCTAATCAATTATTAGCATTTTCCCCTCCCAATTACGCCATTATTGATGAAAAGCAAAACTACTTAGGATTGCTGGATCTTAATCGTTCTCTTCAAGCCTTAACATCTTATCAATCAAAGATTAAGAATTTTAGATGGCAATTTGAGTCCTTTCCCCTCCCCATTTTATTAATCACTTCAACTGGAGAAATCATTGATAAAAATCTTTGTTGGACGGAAAAACTGGGGGATTTTCAGCCTCAAAATCTTGACTTAACTCATTTTTCTCATTCTCCTCAACTTTCAACCACTGCTGATCATACTTATGTGGCAGCACAGTTAGCTAGTTGGCAACATCAGCAAGATAAAAACTCTCAAGCTGCTCAATATGGCGATAGTTTCACGGAGAATGGTGATAGCTGGCAGTTTTTTACCTATCCTTACCCTGATCACCCCGATCAACCTTCTCTCGTCTTGATCGTAGCTATTGATCTCGGAAAAATAAAAGAACATCAGAGAGCCTTAGAAGCTAAAAATGCCGATTTATTACAACTCAATCGCTTAAAAGATGACTTTTTGGCTTCAATTAGCCATGAATTAAAATCTCCGATTACTGCCGTCGTTGGCCTATCTAGTTTACTGAGGGATCAACGAGTAGGTCATCTCAATTCTGCTCAAGAACGCTATGCTCAGTTAATTTATGGTAGTGGTCGTCAATTAATGGCATTGGTAAACGATTTGCTCGATTTGACTCGCTTAGAGACGGGTAAACTTCTCTTAAATCCCACCATCGTGACGATTGAGGAGATCTGCGATCGCACCTATCAAAGTCTTAAGGATAATTATGGTGATCAACTATTACCCCATTTTAAGTTAGAAATTGAGCAAATACAAGAGATATGGGCTGATGAAAAAAGACTAGGGCAGATGCTTGCTTGTTTATTAGATAATGCTACTAAATTTACCCAAAGCGAAGAAACCATTGGATTGACAGTTAAGGCCAATGGCAATTGGGTGACTTTTACTATTTGGGATACAGGGGAAGGAATTCCCGAAGAAGCTCAATCTTCCCTTTTCCAAGGATTTCAGCCCCCTGGTCAATATCTTACCCCCCATCACGCAGGAACAGGGTTGGGGTTACTTCTTACCCAGCGCTTGGCGAGAGCACATGGTGGGGATCTTTCTTTTGTTTCTAAAGTGGGTGAGGGCAGTTGCTTTACACTATTATTACCAAGAATGAAAGAGTCAGAAGATGATATTTGTGCAAAAGAAGATAAAAATTCTAAATTAGTCTTAATTGTAGAAACAATGAGCCATGTTATTGCAGATTTAAGTCATAAAATTACTGAATTAGGCTATCAATCGGTCATTTCTCGTACTGGTACTGAAGCCTTAGAGAAAGCTCGACAGTTACAACCGATCTTGATTTTCCTGAATCCGTGGCTTCCCCTACTATCGGGATGGGATGTCTTAACCTTACTGAAAGCTGACCCTCAAACCCAAGATATTCGGGTTGTTTTAACCGATTCTCAAACAGATAGTTCCCTTAAATCCTATCAGGCAGATGAGGTACTGAGTCAACCCATTGATCTGAAGCGATTAAAAAGCCTCTTACCAAAGGAAGAACCAGAAAAGTTAGGCTTCTCTGAACCTGATACAGATGTGCCTCCTTTAACCGTGCTTTTACTCTATCCTAATAGTGAATTGCTTCTGAGTACCCCCTCAATGATGCCTGATGATTTAGCCCTTGTTCATCAGTTATCTAAATATTCCCATCGCATTTTACAGGCCGATGATCTTGAACAAGCTGCTATGTTAGCAACTATTTGGCAGGTGGATGTCTTGGTGGTAAAAGGCGATCGCTTACATAATCAAAAGGACTATTGGGAACAACTCAGCCAATTTCCTGACTTATCTGATATTCCCCTAGTAAGTCTCGATCAGGCTACCACCGAAGCGCTTGATATCCAGGACAGCTTAAATGTTTTTCCCTATATTAAATCGGCTAACCCTCTTTGGCAGGTCGTCCATGAAGCGGCTCAGAGTCGTTGATCAGCTACACTTCCATTAGGACATCAAAGATAAAAGGGTCAAAACATCGATATAGGTTTTAAATTCAGCAATTTTTCCTTCTTTAAAGTTAAGAATATGAACCCATTCATTCTCAAAGGTAAATCCTGTTTCTAAGGCTTCATATTTAGCATGGCCTGTGACAATCACTTGATTCTCATGGGGAACAAAAGCATTAGGCATCCAATTACGTTTGAGTCGTTTCATAGACGCTTGCATATATTCTTTCATGGCTGGTTTTCCTTGGATTTTTTTAGGTCTGATCTCACTCTCAAAAGCAAGCCCATACCAGTCAATTTCGTCTGTGAAGCAGTCTAAAAGGTTTTCAAGGTTGCCCTGATTAATTGCATCGTAGAATTGTTGGGCAAGGGGAATTGGGTTAGATTGGCTCATGTTTTTTGATCAAGACGGTAAATATCTCGATCTAGTGTATCATGCAGGTGTTTAAGCGATCGCAACAAGAGAAGTAATTAGCCTTCAAAGCCTTAACTTAAAAGATGCCGTGAAAAGTCAGGCTAATCAATCGGTTAATCCAAGGGATTTAGATGTCTGTTACTGATACTCTGACATGATGAGCAGGTTATAAATTATTTGTTATTTTTATTATCCTACAAAACATCAAGAGAACTCACTTGAGCCTGTAAACTAGAAGGAGCAATCCCAGCACGATGAGCAACCATTACCCCCAAAGCTTCTAAATAGGATTTTACCCTCAGCGCTTCAATGCCTAACATTTCGGGAAAAACTTCCATCATGGTTTGATTCTCTTCTACGGCTATGATTAACGCCTTTTGATGGGCTAAACTGAGAACAGCGCTACCCCCACAAGCCGAGGCAGGAATAACAACTGCATCCACTTGATGTGACCAAATAGTATCAATAATTGCCCGATCTGCTGTAAATTGAGGCGCACGACTTAAACCCACTAAGACACAGGGTAAAAAAGTATAACCTAACTCTTCTGCTGCGGTACGGGGTGAAACAGATGGATCTGCGGGTAAAGGCGCTAAGGCAGGGGCATGGGCAGCAGGAATCTTGAATTGACGCACAATTAAATGGGAAATGACCGCTTCTGCACCAGCAAGGGCATCTACCCCTGATCCTTGTCGATACTGATCTAGTAATTCCCCCTCTTCATCGGGAAAACGCACTACAATAGCGATCGCATTTACCCCC
>JBFRWQ010000034.1:0-17514 GCA_051439665.1 Microcystaceae cyanobacterium
TTGTTGAGATTTCTAATTGGGTAGATGTTAACTTTATTCATCCTCAGCCAAAAGAAAATAATGGTTTTCGCCAAGCTCATCATCTAGAAAATAAATTTGTTATTCTCTACTCTGGTAATATTGCCCTCACTCAACCCTTAGAAACCCTAATTGATGCAGCCGCCCAATTAACCCATATCCCCGATATTGCTGTTGTTATTGTGGGCAAACAAGATGCACTTGAACGGTTAAAAATTTATAGCGAGGAACAAAAAGCGGATAACGTTCTTTTATTACCTTTTCAGCCACGGGAAAAACTACCTGAGATGTTAGCGGCTGCTGATGTAACAATGGTCTTGCAAAAGCAAAATGTGATCGCTTTTAATATGCCGTCTAAAATACAAGTATTATTGGCTAATGGACGGGCTATTATTGCGTCTGTACCCGATCAAGGAACGGCTGCAAGAGCTATTCGTAATAGTGGTGGGGGGATTGTCACTCCTCCCGAAGATTCAGAGACACTGGCAAAAACGATTTTAGACTTGTATCATCATCCCGAAAAAGCAGCAGTATTAGGGCAAAAAGGCCGACAATACGCAGAACAAGAATATTGCTTTGCGATCGCATTAGATCGTTATGAGGCGCTTTTTTCTTCTATTGTCCCTCAAGCTTAATGGGGCTGTTCCAAAACTTGCTATATAATAAATAATATTCACGTTCTATCAGCTTTCTTTTGATGTCATGCTATTCGTCAATTATTGTGAAAACGCTTTAAAAAAAGCTCAGTATAAGCAGCTTAGTGATGGTACTTGGTTTGCTGACATAGAAGGCTTCCAAGGTGTTTGGGGACAGGGGTTAAACGTTGAGGAATGTAGAAATGATCTATTAGAAGTCTTAGAAGAGTGGATAATCCTTAAATTGCAAGATGGTGATCCTTTGCCCATTATAGATGACCTAGAAATTAAAGTAACTACTGTTTCTGATATTTAATCATGCCATCATCTATTTCTCGTCGTAAGCTAATCAAAAAATTTAAAGCATTAGGTTATAGTGGCCCTTTCTCTGGAAAAAAACATCAATTTATGAAGAAAGGGACACAGAAGATTCGTATTCCTAATCCTCATGGAAGTCAGGATATTTCGGTCGATCTAGTCAAAGAAATTCTTAAGCAAGCAGGCATTCCCAACGATGAATGGGATCGGCTATAATACCCAATTCAATATATTTTAACTATAAACGGGTCATTTCTTCAGGACGCACCCACTGATCAAATTCTGCTTCTGTTAGTAACCCTAACTCAAGACAAGCTTGCTTCAGTGTCTTCGATTCTAAATAAGCTTTCTTAGCTACTTTCGCTGCATTATCATAGCCAATATGGGGATTTAAAGCCGTCACTAACATCAAAGAGTCATTGACTAACTGCTCAATACGATGCTGGTTGGGTTCAATTCCTACCACTAAATAATCGGTAAAAGAACAACAAGCATCCCCCAACAAACGAATAGAATTTAACAGATTAAAAATCATCATTGGTTTAAAGACATTTAACTCAAAATTGCCTTGACTTCCTGCAAAACTAATCGCTGCATCATTGCCCATCACTTGCACACATACCATCGTCATCGCTTCACATTGGGTTGGATTCACTTTACCTGGCATAATAGAAGAGCCTGGTTCATTGGCCGGTAATTTTAACTCTCCCAGTCCACAACGAGGTCCTGATCCCAACCACCGTAAATCATTGGCAATTTTCATTAAGGAAGCAGCTAAGGTTTTCAAGACACCACTGGTCATTACAATAGCATCATGGGCAGCAAGGGCAGCAAATTTATTCTGAGCAGAGATAAAAGGCAAATCAGTTATCTTAGCAATGATATTCGCTGCTTTTTCTGCAAATTGAGGGTGAGTATTTAATCCTGTTCCCACCGCCGTTCCTCCTAATGCTAACTCATAGAGATCTGATAAACTGGCATTTAAGCGCTGCAAATCTTTATCTAATTGGCTAACATAACCAGAAAATTCCTGTCCCAAGGTTAGGGGAACTGCATCCATCAGGTGAGTTCGTCCAATTTTCACAATCTTCTCATAAGCTTCTGATTTTTGGGCTAAAGCATCTCGTAATTTCTGCACCATTGGAATCAAACGATGAACGATTTGTTCTGTCGCTGCAATGTGCATGGCTGTGGGAAAGGTGTCATTGGAAGATTGGGACATATTGACATGATCATTGGGATGAATTGGGGTTTTGCTTCCTAATTCGCCTCCTGCTAACTCGATCGCACGATTAGAAATTACTTCATTCGTATTCATATTAGTTTGTGTCCCACTTCCCGTTTGCCAAATTCTGAGGGGAAAATGGTCATCTAATTGGCCAGAAATCACTTCATCAGCAGCTTGAGCGATTAATTGGGCTTTTTCAGAGTCTAATTTACCTAAATCTTGGTTAGTTAAGGCCGCTGCTTTTTTCAGGATACCCAAAGCACGGATCATTTCTCTGGGCATGATATCATTACCAATGGCAAAGTATTTTAAAGAACGTTGGGTTTGAGCGCCCCAGTAGCGATCGCTATTGACTGCGATTGTACCCATACTATCGGTTTCGTTGCGAGTGGGAGGTGTAGAGTTAGTATTCATGTTTATATTATTGATTCGCTATTATCTATTATCTACTGTTTAATGTACGATTCAACCTGTAAGTTGATTGCTGCTAAATATTGCAGAGACATTGCTTTATGGTTACTCGGCCAACCAAAGAGCGCTCACGGCAATTCAGCCAATTGAATTATCCTTAGAACCAATAAGAGCCGATAGTGTGATTTTTTTAGAGTCAGACAACCTTATTTTGCTTATGTTGATCAAAGCTTGAAGCCTTTATCTTTATACTTCTCCTGTTCTCTGCTATAGCTTAGATAACGCATCTTCGGCGGCTTGTTTTTCAGCTTCTTTTTTATTTTTACCGATTCCTTCTCCATATTCTTGTTCATTAATATAGACAACTGAGCGGAAAATAGGTGAATGATCCGAACCACCAACCCTTTCTGTTTTATAGCAAGGGGGAATGGTAATTTTTTGTGCTTGTACCCATTCTTGCAACCGATTTTTAGCATCCGCACTGGCACGGATTTTAATTTTACTCTGAGTTAAAACCGATTCAAATAAGGGAATTATACATTTTTTAACCGCTTCTAGATCGGAATTTTGATCTAAGTAATAAGCACCAATTAATGCCTCAAAAGTGCTACTGAGTAGGTTTTCGTTTTGATAACCTTCATCTAAAATGAGTCCTCTTCCTAAGCGCATTCTTAAATCTAAACCAATTTTAATAGCAAATTTTGCTAGTTGTTTCTCATCCACTAAGGTAGAACGAATTCGGGTCATTTCACCTTCTTTCATTCCTGATTTAGATAATTTTTTATAAAGATATTCCCCACTAATAAAGTTAAGAATACTATCTCCTAAAAATTCTAATTGTTCATTATCTTCTGTTTCTGCATTTTCATTGGCAAAGGAACTATGAGTTAAGGCAAGTCGGAGTAAATGATCATCGTTGAAGTTATAAAGTTGGTGCATATTCTTGATTTTTCTTAACGATTTAGGATAATTGGGTAGGGGCGCAATTACTGCACCCACAAGGATGTTAGAAGCTCAAAACAAATTCTTCATTTTGTTTTTTGAGTTTGATGTGACCATCTTTAGCGGCCATCTCAACAAATTTCAACCATTTAGCGAAAGTTTGGCCATTTTGATCTGGACGAATAATTGAAGATGCTCCTTGATAATTTGGACAATATTCTCGCATAAGTTTTCCCATATAGCCTAAAGACGGAAGCTTTTGATTTTCTTTCAAATAGAGTTTGAGACAAGCTATTAAGGATTGGACAGCTTTTTGATAGGTTATCAGATGCTGTGTTGAAGAGGAATTTTTTTGATTTCCCAAGTCTTCGATGAAATAATAATCAGCAATTTCGGTTAGTTTCTTCTTGATATTACCTTTACGAGCAATAATGATAATTTTAATATCCAATTGCTTAACAGCTTTGATTAAGGAAAGAAAGTCTCCATCTCCTGATACTAGAATAAGAGTCTTAGGAGGGTTATAAGAATAAATAAGGTCAAGAACATCAGATTTTAATTGATTATCAGCACTGTCTTTGAAGCAATAAGGAATATCAACAAAATTTATGCTATAGCCTACATTTAAGCAGGCTAAATTCTCTTTCTTTAGTTGTTCATTTTTCTGATGAGAATTGTAATAATATTTAACTCTGACATTTTCTCCCTTTGAGTTGGTAAACTGTATCAAATGAAGAAAAGATTCTTCATTAAGGGGAACATTTTGAGAATCAATGCATAGTGCAACGCAAGAATGACTGTTTTTAGTCATGATATTTCTCCTAAAATTTTTTGTAGGAGTCAGCTAAATCTTTGCCAAAAATATCCCCAACCTTACCAGTCAACTGATAGGAAGGAGGAATTAAGCCCCTCTATCCATAAGACTGATATGAGGCACTCAACCGTGTTTTCAAAACTGCATTATGCGAGATAACTTTAGTCTTAGCAAGGTAAGTCATCTAGTCCATAGAAACCATTGTGATACCAACCTGAAGAGGTATTTACCATACCAAGCCATGCTGAGGCCACTATAATTACTATAGATAAGGCAACTTATCTTTCTAAGGCAGAAAATACCCAATGCAATAATGCTCTAGACATTAGCTGTCCTAACTTCATTGATAGTCGATTAATTTGATAATGTCAAGTCCAAGCGAGAAAATCTTTTTGGCCAACAATATGTAATAAATTTATCTTAAGGGAAGACTTACTGATTACTATTAATGATTCTTGATCTTTTAATTCTTTCTAATGGCCCAGGCGAAATTACCACTTGGGTGCGGCCAGTGGTTAAAGCATTACGACAAATTTGGCCATCTCATGCTGAAACCCTGAGAATTTCAGTGGTTTTATCCCCTTGTCCCAATGCAACAGGAAAAGAAGCAGCGATCGCTCGTAGTTATCCAGAAATTGATCGGGTACAAGGATGTGAATATTTTTTCCCTACCCTACTATGGGGCAAAACAGCAGAAAATTGGGATTGGTCGTCTCAGGGGGTTGTCCTTTTTTTAGGAGGCGATCAAGCGTTCTCAGTGATCATTGGCAAACGTCTCGGTTATCAAATTGTGACTTATGCAGAATGGGATGCCCGATGGTATCGTTGGGTGGATAGGTTTGGGGTGAGAAATGAAGCTGTTAAAAAGACAGTTCCCAAAGCTTATCAAGATAAATGTGAAGTGATTGGGGATTTAATGACGGATATTCCTCGTTTATCCTCTGAAAAATCTTTAGATAAGCCCATAATTGGCTTTATGCCTGGCTCAAAACCCAATAAACTGATTCAAGGTGTTCCTTTTCTCTTATCCATTACGGATATTCTGGCGCAAAAAGCCCCTCACCTTTCTTTTATTGCCCCCTTAGCCCCCACTTTAACCCCTCAAGGACTGGCTAATTATGCTGATCCTGAGTATAACCCTATTATCATGAAAACAGGATGGCAGTCTGGGACTTTACGCCAAGCAGAAGAAGGGTTTTATTTAGAAACAACCAATCACACGAAAGTTAAATTAATCACTGATTATCCTGCTTATGATAGTTTAGGTGACTGTTTGATCGTTTTAACAACTGTCGGAGCAAATACAGCCGAATTAGGAGCGCTAGGTATGCCAATGATTGTGCTACTGCCAACACAGCAACTAGACGCAATGAAAAGCTGGGACGGAATTGGGGGACTATTAACCCGTATTCCTTTATTGGGATCAGCGATCGCTAAAATCGTCAATGGTATTATTATTAAACAGGGGAAATTATTTGCTTGGCCGAATATTTGGGCGCAACAGGAAATTGTCCCCGAATTAGTGGGAGAATTAACACCACAAGCTGTGGCTCAAAAGGTCTTAGATTATTTAGAACATCCTGAACAATTACAAGAAATGCGTAAGCGCTTGGCAGATGTTCGAGGAGAAAGCGGTGCATCTGTTCGATTAGCTATGCTAATTCTATCTACCTTGAATTCACAAACCTGATCATTTTGATGGGTTTTCAGGGAATTCTCAATTAAGTACACTCTTTTTCAATCTTAACCAATGCTAAATAACGGCAACCTTTTCTTCAAAAACCTAGTAATCTTTATTGTATTGCTTTTATTGTTACAAGCTTGCTCACCTCACATTACAATTCGAGTCCGCAAGTTTTTTAGTAACCGAACTTGTCAAATGACAGTTGGTGCTTGGATATTCAACGCCAATTGTAACTAAATATTTCGTTTGATAGCAATGTCCATAGTTGTGAGAGACAAAATTAAATGCTTTGAGGCAGGTGTTAAGATAGGGGGGTCGGCCTCATAAGATTGGGACACCCTATATATCTCCTAACTTACCAAAAATTATGTCCAAAAAAGTACTAAGAGGATTAATCATCATTGTGATGGGATGGCTCATTTTTGAGTTAATCGCTCACATCAGCATAGAGATCTTATGGTTTAATTCTGTTGGCTATCTATTTACCTTTATTAAACGATTATCATGGCAACTAGGGTTATGGTTAGGAATCACAGCGCTGTCTTTTTGGTTTCTCAATAAAAATCTAACCTTAGCCCGTCAATGGCGATGGCAAGACATCCCTCAACCACCACCAGAAAAGAAATCTTATCGACTGCGTAGCCGTAAAGTTTTAAGACAACCCCTATCACCTCAGTCTCAACCTTTAACGTTACCGATTCTTTTAGGACTTGTTTTTAGCTTTAGTTTACTATTGAGTATTTTATTAGTCTATTATACTCAAGTTGCCATCAATGTCTGGACACCCGACTTTACCCTACCCGCCATTACGCCTCAATTACCTTCTCCCTTTAGCCTACGAATCTTTTCAACTATTATTACTCAAGTTAATGAACAGCTTTGGAAAGCAGGGGCGATTCTCCTGATTATTCTTTTATCTATTTTTCAAGCTGAGAAATTCTTAAGAATTGTCACCTTCTTTTTTAGTTTGGTATTGGGAGTTATTATTTCAGGAAACTGGACCAGAATTTTACTTTGGCTCAATTCGACTCCCTTTGAAACAGTCGATCCTCAATTTGATAATAATGTCAGTTTTTATATCTTTACCCTACCGATTTGGCGACTTATTTATTTTGGCTTTGCAGGAGTCTTATTTTTAGGCTTATTAACGGTTAGCTTAACCTATTTACTCTCTGCTAAAAGCTTATCACAGGGTAAATTCCCAGGCTTTTCTCGTCCCCAACTCCGCCATCTTTATACCTTGGGGGGATTCTTAATGTGGGGGATATCCTTTCATCATTGGTTAGCCCGTTATCAATTACTCTACTCACCTAGAGGGGTAGTTTATGGGGCAAGTTATACAGACATCCATATTATTTTACCCATCAATACAGCGCTGTCTTTTCTTTCCTTTGCGATCGCTATTTGGCTATTCCTCAAAGCGCTTACGGGAAAAGGGAAAAAACAATGGTTAGTCCCACCAAAACAAAGAAAACTCTCTCAGTTACCTTTCTCTCCTCTTCCCTTTTATCTCTATTTATCCCTTCTCGTAGGAAGCTTTGTACTCGCTCAACTGACTCAATATTTAATTGTCCAACCCAATGAATTAGCCCGTGAACGTCCCTACATTCAACGCAGTATTCAATTTACCCGTCAAGGGTTTAACTTAGAAAAGATAACCCCCCAAGTGTTACAAGCATCCGGCCAATTATCAGATCAAGATTTACTAGATAATCAATTAATTATCAATAATATTCGTCTTTGGGATGATCGCCCTCTCTTACAAACCAATCGTCAACTGCAACAAATTCGGCTTTATTACAAGTTTCCCGATGCAGACTATGATCGCTACACCATTAAACAAGATCCTAATTCTTCTGAAACCACCACCTATCAAGTCCTCATTGCAGGTAGGGAATTAGACTACGAAGAAGTCCCAGAACAAGCAAAAACATGGGTCAATAAACATCTGGTTTATACCCACGGTTATGGCTTTACCTTATCCCCTGTCAATGAAACACAAATAGGAGGACTTCCTGCTTATTTTGTCAAAGATATTGGGACAGGTAATCAAGAGGGAAATTTAGAAACAGCTACCGAACAAATTCGAGTCAGTATTCCCATTAGTCGTCCTAGAATTTACTATGGGGAATTGTCCAATACCTATATTATGACCCAGACGAAAATTAAGGAATTAGATTTTCCCAGTGGAGAAGATAATGTTTATAACACTTACGATGGCTCAGGGGGTATTGGGATTGGCACAGGATTAAAGCGCTTGATCGCTGCCCAATATCTCAAAGATCCCCAATTATTAGTCACCCAAAATTTTACCCCCGAAACTCGTCTTTTATTTCGCCGTAATATTAACCGCAGAATTAGAGAGATTGCCCCTTTCTTACGCTATGATCGAGATCCCTATTTGGTGGCTGCCAAAGGGGTTGAACGAGCAGAGAATCAAGTCAATGGGGATCTTTACTGGATAGTTGATGCTTATACCACTAGCCCCTATTACCCTTATTCAGATCCAGGCAAACGGGATTTTAACTATATTCGTAATTCGGTTAAGGTTGTGATTGATGCTTATAATGGGGATGTTTATTTTTATGTCATGAATGAAGATGATCCTCTGATTCAATCGTGGAAGAAAATCTTTCCTAATCTCTTCAAACCTTTCTCAGAAATGCCTCGCACCCTCAAACGTCATATTCGCTATCCCACTGATTTATTTAATACTCAGTCAGAACGATTATTAACCTATCACATGGAAGATACCCAAGTGTTTTATAATCGTGAGGATCAATGGCGTATTCCACAAGAAATTTATGGCACGGAACAACAGCCCGTTGAACCCTATTATCTGATTATGAGTTTTGATGAAAATTCGGCTGAGTTTGTCTTAGCTCATTTTTACACCCCTACCAGTCGCAATAACTTGGTGGCTGGCCTCTTTGCCCGTTCTGATAATCAAAATTATGGCAAGTTGTTATTGTATCAACTACCGAAACAGAAACTGATTTATGGACCCGAACAAATAGAATCCTTAATTAATCAAGATCCTGTCATTTCTCAGCAAATTTCTCTCTGGAATCGTAAAGGCTCTCAGGTGATTCAAGGAAACTTATTAGTGATTCCTCTAGCTAATTCTTTACTCTATGTTGAACCCATTTATTTAGAAGCAGAACAAAATAGTCTCCCTACCTTAACTAGGGTAGTGGTGGTTTATGAAAATCAAATTGTGATGGCTGAAACGTTAAAGGAAGCTTTAAGCGCTATTTTTAAATCACCCACTTCTCAAGGTGAAACCATTATTCGTTCCGTTGATGAAGCCAGTCCGACAGGTTTAGTGAATTGAAGTTGTTAATCATTTTGCAGGTTTGCTGGTTTCAATTATTCCCACACTCCCCATTTTCTATTTTATAAACTTTTCAGGCTTAACCGAACAGTATTGCCAACCGCCCTGCAATAAATTGACATGGCTGATCTGTATCATTATCTAAAGATAACTAGGGCTAAACGAAGCATGAATAATGAAACCCCTTACTGTGAAAGTAATTGATCTTTTTCAATTGTTAAACACTGATTGGGCGTAGAGCGATAAAGACGGGGAAAATAGATTAGGAATTCTAGTTCAATTTATTGAACGCCATATATTAGCCTTGAAATTAATTTCAAGGCGGGTATTGTAGAGAGTAACAAGTTAAAATTTTAATAAAAATACATTATTGAAGTAAAACCCCTAGATAATGACTAGCTCTACATTATTTCAGAAAAGAGTGACTTATCAAGCTATTTAGCAACCATTTTCGATACATTTATTTCATTAAATAAGATTGATTTTATTTATCGCTAGAATTTTTAATATAAATTTAGTTTATATATCGTTGAGCAGTTAAGCGACACAAATCAATTATCCATCATTATTTATCCATTTAACACTTTAAGATCTGGGAAAGATTTTCTGAGACCAATTAAAGTGTTTATTTTTACAATAAAGCCTCAAGATTAGAATGTTATGGTTATTTGACAGAGTATTAAAGGTGACTCCTTGAAAAGCTTACCCCATCCGACTTTTAATGGTTAAGTACATTGATTAAAGTTATAATTACCCATCCTGAAAAGGATTATAGCATAAAAACAGTAAGTTCATTTGCACTTATGCTGTAACTACTAATTTTTCGTTGTTAAGTGATGGCTGAAACCCTTATTCTCTCGTTAATTTTTTTAAGTTATGATTTACTGACAATTGAGCGTGAAATTATTGAGAATTACATCATAGGGAGGAAATATAGGGAAGAGGTATTCATTTTCCCCATACTCCCTACCATGAGTAAGAGTAAGCATCTAAACTTGGTTTGGTAGATAGACAGGAGACAAAAGAGATTTACGCTTTACTCTTCTTCTGCTAACCATAAACTTTCATAAGGGGCTAAATACAGTCTTTCGTCAGAAATATTTAAAGAGGTTTCAGGGGAGAGTAAATTAACAGTATGTCCTTGTAAATTAGCTGAGGATAGGATACTAGCTTCGATAGATTGCCAATTATCATCAAAATTCGCTAAAATCATTGCTTTTCTTTCAGGGCGCTGACGAGCAAGCGCTAAAACATGATCATTATCCGTCCAAAGAGGCTGCATTAAAGCGAAACTATGTAGCAAGCTATCAGACTGACGAACCTTAATTAAGTAAGCCAATCCTTGATAAATTCTTCCTTCAATGGTGTGAGGATCATGACGTTTTTTCGCCTGATCCCAATCCATCACAGGACGATGTAACCAACGACTATCTTTTGCCCTAATCGGATCATTTTTATAAGAATAATCGTTTAATAAACCAATTTCATCCCCCATATAGATTAAGGGAATACCCCCCCTAAATAGGATCACGCTGTAGAGTAAAAGAAGGCGACGGATAGATAGCTCAATCGCAACTTGATCTTGATACTCAATTGCCTGTTCTAATCCTGCCAAAGAAGCCATCGTGCCACAATTACGAGCATCTTGAGTGATAGGATTGTAGCCAAAAAGCTCTCCTTTGGCAAATGATCCTGCAAACTTACCCGTATAAAAATCTCTCAGGAATTGACGATGCTCAAAGGGATTTTCACCAATTTCGATTAAATCCTCGTCATCCATTGCCCAACCAATATCATCGTGGTTGCGTACATACGTTACCATACTCGCCCCAATGGTTAAGGGTGGGGTGCGTTTATGTAAAACATGGGACAATAACTTGACATCGTGGGTTGCTAAACAACTCCATAAATCCACCATTAATTGGTTATTGTAAGCTAACTCACATTGTTTGCCCGTCGTTTTCTTCACACCAATATATTGCTGTAGTTCATTAGGAGGAACAATCGCTTCTGCTTTGAAAATAACCCCAGGGGCAACAATTTTCATCACCCCCCGAAAGATTTGGATTAACTTAAATACTTCTGGTTGATTTTGGCAATTTGTCCCCATCCGTTTCCAGATAAAAGGCGCTGCATCTAGACGTAAGATATCTACCCCTTGATTAACAAGGAAAAACATGATGTCCATCATTTCCCGAAAAACATCAGGATTAGCGTAATTCAAATCCCATTGATAATTCATAAAGGTCGTCCAAACCCAGCGCCCTTCACCAGCCATTTCGGGATACCATGTGAAGCTACCAGGCGCTTCATCAGGGAAAATTTCTAAGAGGGTTTTTTCGTAGGCATCGGGTAGGGTGCGATCTCTGAAAGTATGATAGTATTCGATGTATTTTTCTTCTCCCGCCATCGCACGCTGCGCCCATTGATGTTCTTGAGCCGTATGATTTAATACTAAGTCAACACAAAGGGCAATGCCTTTTTCCCGTAAGGTGGTAGCGAGGTATTTTAGGTCTTCCATTGTGCCTAATTCAGGCTTAATAGTCCGATAATCCATGACGGCGTATCCCCCATCGTTAGGAGCAGGACGAGGTTTAAGAAGGGGCATTAGGTGGAGATAAGTAATCCCCAGTTCTTCAAGATAGGAGACTTTTTCGGCCACACCTTGGAGAGTTTGGGCAAATAAATCAGGATAACAGACATAACCGACCATTCTTGCCCGTTCAAACCAATCAGGGGTAAACTGTCGTTCAAGGTCTAGAAGCCGTAAAACTTGAGGGCGATTGATATAAGCTGTCACCATCTGATCGAAAGCGGCATTGACCTGGGTACGATAATCGGGTCGTCCCCCATATAATTCTCTTAAAGGTTCGTAAAGATCCAGATAATAGCGCTCAAAACGTAGCCAAAATATATCAATTGCTTCTTGAGAGAGGGAACTATGGGCGAATTTTTTTTCTTCTCGTTTTTTGAGGGCGAGAAAGGAATTTCGCACATTATCTGGCATTTGAAAAATATTTTGCATAATTTTAGAGATTACTTGGTTGTGAATTTTTACTGTAACTTACTAAACTTTAATTTTGAGTTTAACGTGATTCCCTCATTATGTGCCGTAGGTCTTAGAGAATTACACCATAGCTAATGAATAGAGAACTTGCTATAATGGCTTAAATATATACCTATACTAAAGATCAATCATGAATAATCCGTTACTAATTGGTAAAGGACTACCCCCTTTTAATGAAATTAAGCCCGACCAAGTTATTAGCGCCGTTAACCAGCTTCTCACAGACTTAGAGCAACAATTAACCGAATTAGAAACTAATTTAACTCCAACCTGGCAAGGATTAGTTGAACCCTTAACTGCATTAGGTGAGCGCTTATCATGGACATGGAGCATTATTGGTCATTTGATGGGAGTGAAAAATAGCCCAGAATTGCGAGAAGCTTACGAAAGCGTACAACCCCAATTAGTACAATTTAGTAATAAACTAAGCCAAAGTAAGGTTATCTATCAAGGATTTAAAGCGCTAAGAGACAGTCAAGACTGGAATCAGTTTACCTCTGCCCAAAAACGGATTATTGAATCTGCTATTCGGGATGCTGAATTATCTGGGGTTAGCTTAGAAGGAGAGACAAAAGAGCGCTTCAACGAAATTAAGTTAGAATTAGCTGAACTTTCTACTCAGTTTTCCAATAATGTTTTAGACGCAACCAAAGCCTTCAAGCTCAAATTAACCGAAAAAGAAGAAGTAGAAGGACTACCCTCCAGTTTACTTAGTTTAGCTGCTCAAACTGCCCGTGCTGAAGGAGAAGAAACAGCAACCCCAGAAACGGGTCCTTGGGTGATTACCCTTGACTATCCCAGTTACTTACCTTTCTTAAAATTTAGTACACAATCCCATCTCAGAGAAAAAATCTATAAAGCTTTTATTTCCCGTGCTTCTTCAGGAGAATTAGATAATAGTAAGAATATTGAGCGTATTTTACAACTGCGTCAGGAAATGGCCAACATACTAGGGTATCAAACCTATGCAGAGGTAAGTTTAGCCCGTAAAATGGCGCAGAGTGTCGAATCAGTAGAAACTCTCTTAGAAGACTTGCGCATAGTTAGTTATGATGCAGCCAAACAAGACTTAGAAGACCTTAAAACCTTTGCTAAGGTTGAACAGTTACATCATTGGGATATAGCCTTTTGGTCAGAAAGACAAAGGGAAGCAAAATTTAACTTTACAGAAGAAGAATTACGTCCCTATTTCCCCTTTCCACAGGTATTAGACGGACTCTTTACCCTTGCTAAACGAATCTTTGATGTCACCATTACCCCCGCCGATGGAGAAGCACCCGTATGGCACGAAGATGTGCGATATTTCCAAGTATCTGACGCAAATAAACAAGTGATTGCCCATTTTTATCTTGACCCCTACTCCCGTCCCTCAGAAAAGCGAGGGGGCGCATGGATGGATGATTGTGTGGGTCGAGGTAAAATTAAGGTCAATGATGAGATCAAACCCCGTCTTCCTGTCGCCTACCTGGTCTGTAACCAAACCCCACCCGTAGATGGCAAACCCAGTTTAATGACCTTTGGCGAAGTCACCACCCTCTTTCACGAATTTGGCCACGGGTTACAGCACATGCTAACCAAAGTGGAAGAAGCAGAAGCAGCAGGAATTAATAATGTGGAGTGGGATGCGGTGGAACTCCCCAGTCAATTTATGGAAAACTGGTGTTATGATCGCCCAACCCTCTTTAATATGGCTAAACACTACGAAACGGGCGAAACCCTACCCGAACATTACTACGAAAAACTAATCGCTGCTCGTAACTATATGAGTGGTTCAGCGATGTTGCGTCAGTTAAACTTTAGCCTATTGGACATAGAATTACATCACCGTTATCAACCCGATGGAAAAGAGACGGTCTGGGATGTGCGCGATCGCATTGCTAAAACCACCTCCATTTTACCCCCCTTACCCGAAAATGCCTTTTTATGTGCCTTTGGTCATATTTTCGCAGGAGGTTATGCCGCAGGTTATTATAGCTATAAATGGGCAGAAGTCTTAAGTGCAGATGCTTTTGCTGCCTTTGAAGAAGCAGGACTAGAAGATGAGACGGCGGTAGCAACTACAGGTAAGCGCTTTCGGGAGACTGTGTTAGCGCTGGGGGGACGTGTGCATCCAATGGAAGTATTTAAAGCTTTTCGGGGACGTGAACCACAAACTGAACCTTTATTGCGTCATAGTGGGTTATTAGAGGCTGCTTAGGGAATCTGGGGTGCATTATTATTTTTGTTGATGCACCCTACCACGCTACCAGATCAACTATCAAACCCGATATTTTTTGCCATCAATATAGGTTTCAATATTCCGTAATAGACCAGTTAGATAAATAATTAATTTTTCTTTTGTATTGATTAGCTCGTTCCAAGTTTTTTGATTAGACGCTTCTGTGAAAGATTCATTACCATGAGCTAAGTTACAGCGCATTTTAACAATGTCATCAAAAATAGGGTCAATTTCTTTGTCTTTCATTGGCAAATTACCATAAAAACCATATTGTTCAATAAGTTCATGAATTTTTTCAGCATTTAAGTTTCCCGAAATAGAGATATTATTAGCATCAAGAAAAATAGAAGAATCATCTAAAATAATTTTTAAAGTATCTTTAAGATTATTCGCTATTGTTTCTTGAGTAATATAACGATCTTGAAAGCTTTTAGTTAAATCATTCATTATCCATAATTGTTGAATCTTAGGTTGTAAGTCTTGGTAAGTTAAGTTATCAGATTGAATTGCATCATGAATAGCAACAATTCCGTTTCTAATAGAAGATTCTATCAAGTTATAAAGTAAGACATAACAATGCGATCTTAATATTTTTTGCAAGTCGCTATCAACAATATATTCTCCAGATGGAAATATAATGGAATTGCTGGTGAATGCTCCAAGCTGTTCAATGTTGCCTACTAATTCAAAGTATTTTTCAATTTCGGCCACTCGTTTGTTAAAGTCTCGTATAAATTCTTTCATTAGCTAACAGCAAGAAGTTGATCTTTGACATAATTAATTCTCTTTAACATATTTTCGGGTTTATGGGTTTGATAACGCTCTATGGGAATATGAAATTCATGTGATTGATTGTTAGTTGCATTTTGTTTCCAAAGTCGTTTAACAACAAGATTAGGTTTTTCTTGAATAGCTAAGAGTGAACCTACCGAAATTGACTCAAAGTAAGGTCGCGAAGTAGAATCCGAATCATTATATTTTTTAAAGCCACTAGGAAATGTTTTTTTTACAAAAAATAACATACTTTGAAACATATGCAGTTTTTTCATTTTTTCTTCATGGGTAAAATTATCATTTTTCCAGATAACATATTCATCTAAGAATCTAGCTACTCCTCTACTTTCCAGTTGATTGTCAGAAAAAGAAAAATTAGGATAAGTTTCAGAAAAAGCAAAAAATCTAAGAACCAGTTCTGCTTTTTCATATCTTTTTTCAAAATATCTATTAATCGTACAAAGTCCGCTTAATAAAGGATTATCTGCACACTCGAAAACAAAATTAATAAAATCTCCTCTATATACTCCTTTTCTTCTTTCCATATCTTTCAAATCGACTCCGCCCGTATTGATTCGAGAAAACATATCGTTACGCACTTCTTCATCTGCTTTGTCTGATAAAACAATCATTCTCATAGGAGTATTTTTGAATTTTCTTTGGCGTGAAGGGGATAAATCTCTAAAATAAAAGCCATTTAAGTAATCCAATGTTCTTAAATTAACTAATCTTAGCTGATTCTTAAAAAATGCGGCTAAAGTTCTAATTCTTTGTGAACCATCAACAATTTCTAGTCTTCCTGTTTCCTTGATTTCTGCTATAAATATTAGTGGAATCGGTAAACCTAGAATAATTGATTCGATAAATCGTGATTGATGACTATAGCTCCAAACAAACTCTCTTTGGTATTCAGGGACATATAATTCACTTTTGTCGTCATCGTCTTTTTCTAGATACTTACTTACGATAAACTCAATCGTAAATTCTCTGGTATCATAATCAATCTCTTGCTTTTTATCTTCAATTTGTTCTTCGGCCAGATTCACTTTATCTTGTGTAACTGTCTGTATCATAGTAAAACTCCTTATTGATTTGTTTTTAAGTAAACTAATTACTTTTTTTATCGTAATTTAAGCTATCCTAGCACAATCGCTCCCTAAAATCTAAAATAGTGCGATCGCTGATGCAAGTAGGTTGGGTTGAAGAACGAAACCCCAAAAATGACCATTGATGAGTTAATTATGAGTTTTTTTGCTTGTTTATTGGCTTTGGTGTTCAGTTTCCTTGCGTCAACCCAACCTACGGGTGATAGTGCTATTGTTCTCTCTTGTGGTGTAATGCACCTTATTGATGAAAGAGTGATTTTTAAAACCCAAAAACCTTGGCTAAGATTCTAAGATTTATGCAGTAAAAGCTCCCAATGATGAAACTTTCAATATTATGGGGAAGAGTGCGATCGCTAACCCATATTGTGGCAAATTTGAAGTTATTAAGAGGATAAGAATCATGAAACCTGAATACGATCTTGCTAACATAAAAAGTCGTCCTAACCCCTTTGCTAAACAGTTAAAGCAACAAGTTACCCTACCTGTAGGAATTGAGGGAATTGAGTATTTTGAGGAAAAAGCGAAAGAAAAGGGAATTGATGATAAGATATCAGATAAGTAATTTAAGTTAACGCAAACCTAAGAATTATGATAATTAGAGCGGTTTTAGAGTGGGATGACGAAGTAAAAGCTTTCTCAGCCACTTGTCCAGAATTAAATTATATTTCTTCTTGCGGTGATACAAAAGAAGAAGCGATCGCTAATCTAAAAGAAGCAATTCAGTTACTTTTAGAACCAATTCCTGAGCATTTAGTCAATCCTGAAAACAAGTTCGATACGGTTGAAGTTGTCATTTAGAATTGCCGTTAATTATGCCAAAAACGCCACGTTTAACTGCTAGAGAAGCGATTAAACAACTGAAAAAATCAGGCTTTATTGAGGTTTCTCAAACAGGTTCTCACTTAAAATTATTCAATCCTGAAACGCAACGGACAGCAATTGTCCCTATTCATCAAGGGAAAATG
>JBFRWQ010000035.1:0-4574 GCA_051439665.1 Microcystaceae cyanobacterium
CTATTAGAGTTTATTCTAAAGTAACTGTCTGAGTCATGGTAACTATCTCCCTGTTTATAATCAGTCCTTCTTATCTTAACTAATTTTAAAACCTTCTCACTATATACATACCTAAAAAAGTTAAAGCGAATCCCCAAAATAAACTCATGAGACTATAGACAAAAACCGCTAAATAATCTACATCTTTGGCTAATAAAACATTTTCTAAAGAGAAAGAAGAAAAAGTGGTAAATCCACCACAAAAGCCTGTAATCAACAATAGACTAAAATAGGGATGAGGAGACAACCTCTCAGCAATTCCCGCTAATAGTCCAATTAGAAGGCAACCAATTAAATTAACGCTAAATGTAGCTAAAGGAAAAGAACCTTCCCATCGATTAACAATTAATAGATTGACTGCATAACGTCCAATACTTCCCAATCCTCCTCCTAGAAAGACGAGCGCTAATTGCCATAAATTCATAACAATTTAAACTAACACAACAACCTGTGTATCTTAACCCAAGTTTAACGTTAGCATGATCAATCCTTCTATTCCCTCTGTTGATCAAGCCATTGTTGCAGAATAATTGTAGCAGCCCGACGATCAATCAATCCTTTATTATATTGAGGGGAGAAACGGCGATCGCTTTTCAGTTGATTTTCCGCTTCAACAGAGGTAAGTCTTTCATCCACATAGTCAACGGGTAAAGCCAATACCTTAGACACTTTAACAGCAAATTTCTGCACCTGTTTGGCTTGAAAACCAAGGCTTCCATCCATACAATAGGGTAAACCCACCACTAAAATCTCCGCATTTCTTTCTTTTACCCAATAACGCAAACAGTCTATATCTTTTTGCCAAGATATCCGTACAATGGTATCCAATTCTGTCGCTAACAACCCCAAACCATCGCATCCTGCAACTCCGATGCGTTTCTTACCCACGTCTAACCCCAATGCAGAAATTCGCTTCATTCGGATTGATCTTGTTTTTGATCAGGGGAAAGTTCGGGATGTTTGCCCTTAAACTGATTATGTCGGTTATTATCCCCTGAATTAGCCTTAAAGGGAACATCGGACAGACTAATACGACTAGGGATCGGAGTTCTGGGAATCGGCTGTAACCCTTGTAACATTTCTGAGAGTTGAATCCCTTCCCGTTTCGTTTCTTTGAGTTTGTGCCAAACAGAGCGAGACATCAACAAAGTTCGTTCAATAGGTTGTGCGCTCGATTTATCCAGATATTCTTCTCTTTCGTGCTGATAATCTGCTGAAACTACTTCCAAGGATTGAGTAGGATACTTACAAGCCACCTGTGCCATCTGACTAATCAGTTTAGGATATAACCAAGTATAAGCTGGATGAACCGTTAACTGCCCCTGATGAGGACGACAGCCATCCGAAGAAAGATTAAGTTTAAAATAGCCAATAGCAGCTTTTCTCTGCGGCTCAAAGACATATCCCTGCACATCTTCAGTTTTCTGACACCAACCCGTAAACTTACTAACTAAGCTGCTAATTACACCCTTTCTGAAATCATTAGGATTGCGATCGAATACCTGTCTTAGTAAGGGTGGCATGGAAACGCAGTCCAATTGATAGAGTAATTGGGCATCTGCATTACTAATGGGGAGTAAATTAGGTAATTCTGGTTCACATTTGGCTAATTGAGGTAATAAATTCGGTTCAATCGTCCAATAGGTCATTTGTGCTAAGGGTTGAAACCCATTATGACGATAGATAGCAAGGGTTTCCTTATCATTGATATTAACTTCTAAGACCCAGGTTCTTGCTTCCCAGACCTTTTCTAAGCAATAACGGAGTAATTGTGAGCCAATTTCTTGATTAGCTGCTTTAACCTGTTCTAAGCGCCATGTACTGCGACTATTATTGAAGGGAGCAACTTGTATAAATCCTTGAATCTGACAAGGGTTAAGCGCTGTGATCGGATTTTCTGCCACATAGAGAGAACAAGAATGGGGCATCCAGGGCGATAATTTAAACAAGCGATAAAGGGGATTTTCTGGAACTATGGGCTGATTAATCGCTCCTAGACTGGAGCGCTGGGAACTCGCTTGTTCATTTCCTGTTAAGTTTAAGAGGATTTCTGTATCTCGATATTGAGCACAGCGAATATTAACAGAGGGGGGAGAAGGGGAAATGGTCATGGGATTGACATAATAAATTACTAACTGTCTTTATCTTAACGCCTCTTGTTGGTTAACCTGAGTTCGGGTTAAGAAAGAGGAGAGAGAGGGGAGAGGGGGAAGAGAGGGGAGAGAGGGGAGAGGGGGAAGAGAGAATTCTATATTGATAGCAAAGTAGCTAATCATCAGGATGGGTAATCATTTTAACTAAACCTGCCAATACTTGATTACAAGTGCAATATAATTTTCTCCCCACACCGAACTGTATAAATCTTAAGCTTTTCTTGATTGGAGGGTCTCACGATTCGTCATAGACTAGCAGTAGAGAGAACACACAAGGAAGGTCTTATGACTAAAACTGTTGTAATCGATCCCGTGACTCGCATCGAAGGTCACGCTAAGATCTCTATATTCCTAGATGATACTGGCGAAGTCGATGATGTACGCTTCCACGTCGTCGAATACCGAGGCTTTGAAAAATTCTGTGAAGGAAGACCCATGTGGGAGATGGCAGGGATTACTGCCCGAATTTGTGGGATTTGCCCTGTTAGCCACCTTTTATGCGCTGCTAAAACAGGAGATAAAATTCTGGCGGTACAAATTCCCCCTGCTGGTGAAAAACTACGTCGTTTAATGAATTTAGGGCAAATTACTCAATCTCATGCCCTCTCTTTCTTCCATCTTAGTAGTCCAGACTTTCTCTTAGGTTGGGACAGTGATCCTGCGGCTCGTAATGTATTTGGCTTAATTGCGGCTGACCCCGACTTAGCTCGTAGTGGTATCCGTTTACGACAATTTGGTCAAAAAGTCATCGAATTACTCGGTGCGAAGAAAATTCACCCTGCATGGTCTGTCCCTGGTGGGGTACGCTATCCTTTATCAGAAGAAGGCCGTCAATGGATTCGAGAGCGCTTACCTGAATCTCGGCAAACCATTAATTCTGCTCTTGATCTCTTTAAATCTCTCTTAGATAAGCTAGAAACTGAAGTTAAAGCCTTTGGTAACTTTCCCTCTCTGTTTATGGGGTTAGTGGGTAAAAATGGTGACTGGGAACATTATGGCGGTCATATACGCTTTACCGATAGTGAAGGCAATATCGTAGCCGATAATTTATCTGAAGATGATTATCAAGAATATATTGGTGAATCTGTTGAAAAATGGTCTTATTTGAAGTTTCCTTACTATAAACCAATGGGCTATCCCGATGGAATTTATCGGGTGGGACCTTTAGCTCGTTTAAATGTTTGTAATCAGTTTGGTACACCTGATGCAGACCGAGAACTACAAGAATATCGAGATCGGGTAGGCGGTGCAGCCACTTCTTCTTTCTACTATCATTATGCTCGTTTAGTAGAGATTTTAGGCTCTTTGGATCGCATTGAGCGCTTGATCGATGATCCTGATATTGTCAATCCCCGTTGTCGTGCTGAAGCAGGGATTAATAGTTTGGAAGGGGTTGGAGTCAGTGAAGCGCCCAGAGGAACTTTATTCCATCATTACAAGGTGGATGAAAATGGGTTATTAGAAAAGGTTAACCTGATTATTGCCACAGGAAATAATAACCTTGCGATGAATAAAACGGTCAAACAAATTGCCCAACATTATATTCATGGTAATGAAATTCCAGAGGAAATGTTAAATCGGGTAGAAGCAGGTATTCGCTGTTATGATCCTTGTTTGAGTTGTTCAACCCATGCGGCGGGTCACATGCCTTTACATATTCAATTAATGGGGTCTGATGGCCATTTAATTGAGGAAAAATGGCGTAATTAAGTTAGAGTGTTATGGTTCATTGTAAGGGGGCTTTTGCCCTCTTTTTTCGTTGATGAAAGGAAAGAGTACTGGACTATTCTTATTGATTTTCTTGATCTGTTTCAGGGAAAGAACATTTGACCTGAATTGAGATAATGATCATTCGACTCTCTTAAATAATTATCTGGGTCAGCGTAATCTCTCTATTGAGAGCTTTGCACAAAAGGTAATGGAGTTACATAAAAAAGAGGATACTTGTATTGATGACACGATAGAAACAATTTGCGAGCTTTGTAACGTCAACTTTCATCATAATCGAAAATTTTATTATTAGGAGACTTAACTAATGACTAACCCTAATCTTAAACTAAAATATACAGGATAATCGAATTATCAACCGTCAAAACCAATGCGAGATAGTCAAGGAAGAAAGCTATTTCCATATCAATCAGACAAGGTATTAATTAGGGCTTGCTGAAAAAGTCAGAGCATGGTTTTATCATAAAAATGCGAGACTTTCCTTTTTTAGAGCGACAAATGCGCCATAATTGGGATAAATTACGACAACCGATAAGACGGGGAAAAGCAACTGAAATTGATATTGAAGGGACTATTCAGTTAGCGAGTCGTCATCTTAATCTTCCCTTAGAACCTAGACGACGACCACCTCGTTGTAACCAAACAGAATTGCTT
>JBFRWQ010000036.1:0-9324 GCA_051439665.1 Microcystaceae cyanobacterium
GGTCCTTGGTTACCTTGGATGAAAATGGGCGATCGCAGTGGTCATTTCTGTAATTTAATGCCTTGAAAATAAGCATAATTAAAAGTTAACTGGCTAAATTTACCTCCACTTAAATCTCCTTGTCTCCAATAATTTAATAAACTAATTAAATTACTCCCTGCATAACCAGATAAATGGGTTAATTGTTCCCAGTATTGACCTATATTAGTCTCAACACGGTTACTTTCACTCTCTTCTAAACTGCCAAAATAATAATTATCTATTTCCCTTTGATTTAACTCTCTGGCTATCGGCTTTAATAAGGTTAAAATTTGCATCTTTCTTATATATTCTTTTGCATTTCCTTTGACTAAGCTATATTGATTAAATAATTGAAAATTGTGTTGTTTTAGTTCATAACTTATATTTTCTACTAATTTTTGAGTGACATAATCTTGAATAACATTTTGCAAGAAAAATTTACCTGTACTTTTACTTTTTTGTAGCAAGCAACGTCTAGCGATATTTAATAACCCATTGTCAACCTTTGATTTATCTAATACATTGAGAAAATTATTTTTTAATTGAGTACCTGTCACCGGTTCTCGTTCGATCGCTAACCAATACATTATCTTTTGTTCCACAGCAGACAGCTTGTTAAATTGGCTATCTATTAGAGTAATGATATTATCAAATAAAAATTGAGAATTATTTTGTATTTGGTTTAAAAAATCTGATAAATTTTGATAGTCTAAATATTGAAGGTTTGCCCCCACTAATTGCAAAGCTAAAGGGTTTCCCTCGTAATAGTTATTTAATTTTTCCCACTCTTCACTACTTCCTTGACCTTGAAAAATATTTCTTTGATTGAGTATTCTTTGAATATCTTGAGTCTTTAATCCTTTAAGGTTTAAAAAATGGACAAACCTCTGATTATTTGATAATTGGTTAAATGCTTTCGGTTGTTCTCGACTGGTTAACAGTAAACAACTTTGATGATTATTATCTTGGATAATTCTTTGACATAAATTACCATAAGATTCATAACCTTCTTGATATTCACTATGGTCTGAGTCTGATTGTAAAATAGATTCTATATTATCCAGAATGAGTAAACATCTTTTCTGTTGGAGATAGACCATTAATTGATTAATTCCTTGTTCATTATCTTCAAATTTTGCACTATTATTTTGCTGTGAAATAATCTTTAACCACTCTTCCAATAAGTCATGAAAAGGTCGTTTATTTTTAAGGGATCGCCAAATAATCACATCAAAATAAGGACTCAATTGTGTGATAACCTTTACGGATAATGCAGTTTTGCCCATTCCTCCTATGCTGATAATTCCTATTAAACGAGAATGCTCATTGACGAGCCATTGCTTAAGCAGTTTTAATTCTTCGCTGCGTCCATAAAATTTTGGAATATGAGGTGCATCACCGAGATCAATAATTGGATTAAATAGACTAATGGTTTGCCAATCTAATTCTAGAATTCCACAATAGGCTTTAAATGCTCTCTCATTGATCATATCTCCCTGATTAAAGCGCTTCCATGTTTGGTAAGATATACCTTTAACATAAAAATTTTCGTCATAAATAAACCTTTGAATCGCTTGTTTCAAATCTTGTTGCTCTGTCTGGCAAGATTCTAAGATTTGGACTAGCTGTTCTAAGTTATTTTGATAGTTTAGATTAGCTTTTCGATGGGTTGCAAAAAGTTCATTTAATCCCTCAACCCACCTTGGATCATTATTCTGATATCCTTTTTCTGTTTGATACTCTTGAACCACCCAATAACTAGCAGCAATAAAAATATCGGGGTTATCTATGATGGTCCATTGTTTCGTTGTCCTTGCTTCTTTAACTCTTTGTAAATAGTTAAAATACACTCTGTATTTCACTCGATGACTCTCCTTTAGACATTCATTTACTTTACAATATGAAAGAAAGGTTTACGAAGCCTACTCTATTATAAATAATTCTAGCATATTGTCACCTATGGTGATCGAAAAAAAGGAAGTGAGTATGGGGAGTATGGTGAGTATGGGGAGTATGGGGAGTGTGGGGAGTGTGGGGAGTGTGGGGAGAGGGGAGAGAAGAGTGATGTGAATTATAACTAATGTATATAATAGAGTAAGTAATAGTATTTTATATAATCTTATAGTAATTTAAAGTATGTAATTGCCCAGAACACCCGCCTTGAAATTAATTTCAAGAAGCCAATAAGTCACGTTCAATAAATTGAACTAGATTGTTCACTGATTACTGTTCACTGATTACTGATTACTGTTTACTGAAATTACCTAACCAACCAATTGTAAATTAGGTAATGGTCGCTCTAATAGCGTCGGATAGGTTAAACCAATCTGGGAGAGTTGAATTTTCTCTTCTAATTTGTGAAAAGGCATGGGGCGACTTAATAAGAATCCTTGCGCTTCTTGACAATGATTCTTTTGTAAAAATTTTAATTCTCCTTCGGTTTCAATTCCTTCGGCAATGACATCTAAATTAAGTTGACAAGCCAGAGAAATTAAGGTTTTGACAATTACTGCATTTTTAGGATTGCGATCGACTTGATGAATAAAACGATGATCAATTTTTAAAATATCAATGGGTAGATCCTGAATATATTGTAAAGAAGAGTAGCCTGTGCCAAAATCATCTAAGGCGATTTTAATGCCCAAGGTTTTAAAGGCATTTAATTTAGTACGAGCGATCGCAGGATTTTCCCCCAGAATTCCTTCGGTCAATTCTAACTCTAAGCAATGGGTTTGAACCCCTACATCTTGTACAATTCTTAACATTTCTTCATAAGGTTTCAGGGAATAAAATTGACGGGCTGATAAATTAACTGCAATTTTTAGCTCAGGATCAATATTATGTAACTGTACTGACTGTTGACAAGCTGTTTTAAGCGCCCATTGACCAATCGATTGGATTAATCCTGTTTCTTCGGCAATGGGAACAAATTCGCTAGGAGAAATAAAATCTAAATCAGAGGGATGCCAACGTAATAAAGCTTCTGCTCCTGTTACTCTTCCGGTTGTTAAATCCACTCTCGGCTGATAATAAAGATCTAATTCATCCCGTTCAATGGCATGATGTAGTCTAGATTCAAGATCAAGACGTTTTTGTTGATTCTGCTGCGCTAAGTCAAAGGAGGGTAAATAGCGCTGATATTGATTGCCACCTAATTTATTAAACCGTTGAACAGCACTTTTACTCTTAGCAATTAAGCTTTCTAAACGACGGCTATGGCTAGGATAAAAGGCCATTCCCATACTAGCTGAGACAAATATTTCTTGCTCATTAATTGAAAAAGGATAGGTTAACTGGTTCAGAATTTCTTCTGCTTGAAGATCGGCTTGTTGCTGATATTTGATCCCTTCCATTAATATAATAAATTCATCGGTATTAAGGTGAGTGATCGCTCTATTGTCTCCCAGTATATCTTGCAAGCGCTGGGTCACAGCTTTTAGCAATTGATCACTTTCTGTGTAGGTTAGGGTTTCGCAAATCTGGCTAAAGCGATCTAGTTTAAGATAGGCAATGGGTAATAATTGATCGGTTGAGGTGTGATCAGTATTAGCATGGCGTTTCGTAATGGCTTGTTCAAAGAGTTGGCGCAACAAAAATTGATTAGGAAGACGAGTAACAGGATGATGATAGAGATAGTAACTAGCTTTATGATTTACTTTTTTGATTTTGCTTGAAATATCTTGATTGAGACAATTTTTTTTTGCTAACCGTGCCTGAATTGCTTGCACTAAATCCTCTTGGGTAAAGGGTTTAGTAACATAGTCATCCGCTCCCAAATTCATACCCTGTCGTATATTTTCCTTAGACACTTTAGCTGTTAGAAAGATAAAAGGAATGTGACGGGTTTGGGAACAACGTTGCAATTCGGTTAAAACGCCATAACCATCTAATTTAGGCATCATCACGTCACAAAGGATTAAATCTGGCCGTTCTTGGCTAACTTTATTTAAACCTTCTTTCCCATTAGCAGCCCCGACGGTTTGGAAATCATAGAGTTCCAACATTTCCATGATTAATTCCCGGATGGCGACTTCGTCTTCGATGATTAGGATTTTGGCGCTACTCATAACTTTAAAAGTTGGTATTATATTAACGTTTCCATCTCTATTATTTTCGGCATTTCAGAAAATGCCCGTGACGCTTATCACCCGATTAGGGTAATGTCAAGCTACTTTTTACTTTTTCTTGAATAATGACTTATAAATTACTGTTTGTTTGCTTAGGAAATATCTGTCGTTCTCCATCGGCAGAAAATATTATGCGTCATCTTGTCGAAAAAGAAGGATTAAATGACCAAATTAGCTGTGATTCAGCAGGAACATCTAGTTATCATATCGGCAGTCCCCCAGATAGTAGAATGCAAGCTGCTGCTGCGAAACGAGGAATTCAATTAGTCGGCGCTGCTAGACAGTTTCAACCATCAGATTTTGAAGCATTTGACCTGATTTTAGCGATGGATCGCTCGAATTATCGGGATATTGTCCGTCTTGACTCCCAACAGCAATATAAAGATAAAGTAAAAATGATGTGTGATTATGCAGCCCATCACCTAGAAAGAGAAGTTCCTGATCCTTATTATGGGGGAGTAGAAGGGTTTGATCGGGTGATTGACTTACTCTTGGATAGTTGCCAAACCTTATTGGAGGAAATTAAAGAAACTCAGTTAACTAAATGATTTTCTAAGGCAAAGCGGACTAATTCGGCTCGATTGTTGGTGTCAGTCTTTCTCAGTAAGCGACTAACGTGCTTTTCAATTGTTCTGGGGCTAAGGTGCAATTTATCGCCAATTTCGTTGTTGGATAACCCACCTGTTAACCATTCTAAGACCTCAACTTCCCTCTCTGTTAGGGTGGGAAGATCAATCGATGTTTGGGAAACCTCTGGTACTGTGTTTTTCTGCTCGGAAAACCGCCATTCTGATTGTATCATTTGCGATCGCTCTAATAAATTACGCACCACTGCCTGTAATTCTTCCATTTCAAATGGTTTCGGTAAATAAACATCGCATCCTACCTTATATCCTTTAATTCGTTCTTCTGTACTGCCTCTTTCCGTAAGAAAAATCACAGGAAGGAGACGAAATTCTGGTTGTTGACGCAATTGACGCACCAAAGAATAACCATCTTTTTTGGGCATTTTAATATCTGAGATGAGCAAGTGAGGATGATAGCGATCCAGTAAAGACAGGGCTTCTTCCCCATTCTGAGCAGTGATCACCGAATATCCTACTAATTCTAAATAATCTTTAACAGCAATCCGAATTCCTAAATCATCATCTGCTATCAAGATCAGTAAGGCCATAAATTTACCCTGATTTACCCCACAATTATAGACTATAAGCTAACACGGATCAGGGATGAGGTATCGTAAGGTGAAAATGAACTATAATTAATCAATTACTATTTTGAGAAAAAAGAGGTTCAAAATTTCTATCATTAAAGAAAACGCTTTTCCTTTTTACTCTTGAGGTCAATCATGGTTCAAGCTCCTGCGAAAGCCTTATCTCTTCAACTTCCCCATCAAATTGCTCTGGGTGTCACTCCAGAACAGTTTGCCGCTTTAGCAGCAGCGAACCCTGAACTACGCCTTGAACGGACTGCAACAGGAGAATTAATCGTGAATCCACCCACAGGTAGCGAAACTGGACAGCGCAATTGGAATATTGCAGGAGAACTCTATCTATGGTGGCGTAATGCCCAAGAGCCTGGCGTTGCCTTTGATTCTTCCACAGGATTTGAGTTGCCCAATGGAGCAAACCGTTCCCCTGATGCAGCATGGATTAACCAAGAGCGCTGGGAAGCGCTTACCCCAAAACAACGCAAGGGCTTTGCCCCCTTATGTCCTGATTTTGTGGTGGAACTACGTTCTGAGAACGATACACTGCAAGCTCTCCGAGCCAAGATGGAAGAATATAAGTCAAATGGAGCAAAATTGGGGTGGCTAATTGACCCGAAAAATAAACGAGTGGAGATTTATCGTCCAGGACAAGAAGTGGAGGTACTGGAGAATCCAACTAGGTTATCTGGGGAAACAGTGTTACCTGGGTTTAGTCTCAGCCTAGAGAGGGTTTGGGATTGAGTGGGTTGTCAACAGAAAAGAAAGCTATTCTTCAAACCATCCTTTAACATCAGCCGCAAAATCTTCATAACGACGTAGAGGAGTCACTTTGATCTTAACGTGCTGTCCCATCTCTTTCATAATGGGTAAGGTAAAGGTAATCTGATCAAGGGTATCAGGGGAATCAACATCTAGGATCGCAATGACCCGTCTTTCCCCCACACATTTCCATAAATCAACCACAACTCCTGCTTTTTTGGCATTGAGCGCTGCTTCAGCTTCTTTTACCCAGACAGAAAATAAATCTTTTTGAGTCATGGTGGCTGCATATTCTACTTGAAAATCGAGAAAAAAGAGCATTTTTGACTTTATGGTAATTGATTAGAATAGGTTAATTTTACCCTAAAAGGTTCTCAGGCGAGCGTTTTAATTCAAGTAGTACAGGCATCTTGCTTATCACAAGAAGCAAAACTCAATGAGATGTTAATTTAATTAAATCCTCAATACTTTTAATATTAACCTCTCCTTGGTTTCCTGCCAGTCCCGCTAAATAACTAATTCCTCGATGGAGATGTAAACGTAATTGCTGAGAAAGGGTTTCTTGATCGGTTCCTAACCCATCTTCATAGCAACGTTGTTTCAAGGCAATTAATAAATAATCAGCGCTTTCCCCCCCAAAGACACGCCATGTCATTTCCACATTACTATCAGCAGGAATCGGAATTGGAGAAGGAGGGGTTGCTTCTGCTAATGAATAACACAGCGCCCAACGACAGAGAATGTTCCACTGTTCAATCTTGGTATATCTTTTTAGTTTAACTAACTGTTCTTTAGCGGTTTGGGAGAGACGAATACGTTCAACAGGAGATTCCATAAGTCTTAACTTAATTACCAGAAATAACGATCAGGTTCAACAGTGGTTTGACTGGTTTCTGAATCATAGTTTAGCAGAAATTCACGGGCGATCGCTTCTTGTTCCCGTAAATTTTTCACCTCTGCTTCTGTAATTTCTGTATCTGTTGAGAGTAAAATAACTTGATGGGAAGCTGCGGGAAAATAACGTTCTACTAAATGGTGTCGGTGGGATGAATCTAAGCGCCCTAAAGGGGTATCAATGGCAATCGGTAATTGACGGCCAGATACCCTGGCTAATCCCCATAAAAAAGCAATAGCCAGTAACTGTTTTTCTCCAGCAGATAAGCGATGTTTAGGAACAGGTTTTCCTTGGGGAGAATAAAGGGAAATTTGGAAGTTATAGGTGTCAATTGCCACTCGATGAACTAAATCAGATTTATGCAGTAAATAGCGGAAGCATTCAGTTACTTCACTTTCTAGTTTATTTAATTTTTTCAGCGTTAACCGTTCTTTAAACAATTCGATGGTTTGTTTGGCCTTGAGAATCGATTGCATTAACTGCTCTTGATTATATTGTACCATTGATTCTGCACCAAACTGTTCTAAAGTTTTCTTAGTCTGTTCCAGATTTTTTTGTGCGTCTTGGTATCGTTTTTGTCCATTTTCTAAAGCAGTTTGACATTGATTCATAGTTTTTTGTGCCATTTGCAAATTCTTTTCTAATAACTCATAAGCTTCTGGTGCAGCAGCAGTGGTTAACTGTCGTTGCACTTTTTCTAAGACTTCTTCTAATTGAGTCAGTGCTTCGAGTTGTTGTTTAGCTTTCTCTCTTTGTTCTTTCAGTTGATAGTTTAATAGGGTATCCAACCGTGCCACTATTTCTTCATCGATTTGTAACCAAAGAGATTGTTTTGTCCCTGACGGATAGAGTTGCTGATTTTCCTGAGATAAGAATTGTGCAATGTCTTGAATTTGTTGATCTGTTAATTTAATCTTGGGCAGATAGTCTAAGAGATGACGATCTCTTTGTTGTAAAATGTCTTTAGCTGCTTGTGCTTTTTCCATCTGTAATTCATGCTTTCCCTGTTGATAAGCTTTGTCTAAAAGGGGTTGAATTAAGGTCAGAGGAAGATTAGAAGCAGCGAGGTTTACTAAGTCTTGACGGGATTTGTTCTCTGACTCTTCTAAGGTTTGTTTCTGGGTTTCCAATTGGCTTTTATCACCTGCTATTTTTCCCCCTTCAATCTTAAATTTATTCAAGGCGCTTTGATAGGTATCTCTGGCTTGTTCTAACCTGTCCTGCAATATTTTTAATTCTTGACCATATTGCTCGGCTTCTTGCTGATAGATCTCAATTTTACCTTCTAGGGTTTCCATATTTTCTAATTCTTGATTACTAGCGAGAGATTTTCGCTTGCGAGTTAGTAAAACCTCTAAATCAACCGATAGTCTTTCTGCTAATTCTAATCCTAATAAAGATTGAATTGCTTCTATCACAGTGGGAGGAGGACTATCTTGTTCGGCTAACTCTTTTACCTGTTCTCCATCAAAGAGAAATAAATTAGAAATTCCTAACGGTAAAATTGCTTCGATATACTCATCCCAAGTGGCTGCTAATCCCTCATTAATTTCATTTTCGTAGAGAATTCCTAGTGTATCCTTACCCTCTTTAAGTTGATGTTTCCAGTATCTAACCACTCTCATCGTTTTCCATTGTCCTTCTACAATATGTTCAAATTCTAATTCTATTCTTGTGCCATCAGAGGGAAAGGTTTGATGACGGTTAATTGATTGGATTAAAAAATCACTATAACTTAGATTATTACGGGTTGAACATTGCGCCCGTTGTCCATATAATGCTAGACGCATGGCATCCATTAGGGTTGTTTTTCCTCCACCATTCATTCCCCCAATCAAAATAATTGGACGCAGAAGTTCCTCTTGTTCAGGACGTAAATTCAGTACATGACGACCTGCATAAGGTCCAAAGTTTTCTAAGATAAGTTCGGTAAAAATCATGGGGAAATTAAGGCGTTATTGATGACTTTTAAGAGTCTTGCGTTAACGAAATTGGCAAAAGAGAGAGTATTAACTACTCTTCTTTATTTTAGCAAATATTTTTCTCTCAAGAATATTAATTTTGCGATCAGATAAAAACACAGCATAATAGAGATATGAATTATTGCGTTTTTCTGGGAACAACTGTGTTAGAATCGAAAGACTGTTCATCCTAACCTAAAATAAAAAATGAAGACTTTCATCGAATTTTTATGGGACAATTTAGGTTCGGTTATTAAGTATCCGTTCTTAAAAATTTGTAGTTCAGTTATCTCTCTTTACTCCATTTTTACCTTTATCATCCTTTTACTCCGAGTAGTTTTACTGTCCCGT
>JBFRWQ010000037.1:0-4791 GCA_051439665.1 Microcystaceae cyanobacterium
AATATTAAGAAAGCGATTGATAACCGGGCTGATGATGCGATTCGTGCAGCAGCCAAACAGAAGGATATGAAAGATATTGATTCAGATAAAGTGGGCTTTGCTGATACGGTTTCTAATATGATTCAAGATGACTTAAGAAAAGTGGGTTTAACCCTCAATAACATTGCCATCTCTGAGATTGAAGAAAGTGATACCTACAATGAAAATGATTACTTTGACGCTCAAGGAGTCCGTTTAAGAACAGAAACCATTCAGCGCTCTATTCAACAAAAAACAGAAGTTGAATTAGCCACGAGGGTGGCCATTGAGGACAAAGAATTAGCGGCTGAAAAGCAATCTTTAGCTATTTCTCAAGAAAAACAAAATGCTAACTTAACTCAACAAAAAGAAGTCGAATTTTTACGTGCTCAACAAGAACGGGAGATTCAAGAAACTAAAGACAAAGAAGCAGCTAAAATTGAACAAAATCGTATTTTACAAGAACAAAATGTTGAAGAAGATAAAATTCAACAAAAACTAGCCGTTCAACAAAAACAAATTGCTGCTGATATTGCCCTTGAAGAGCAAAATAAACAGTATAAGGTAGCTCAAACCTTGCAACAACAAGAAGCAGAAGTGGCTGAAATTACCCGCCAGAAAACTCTTGAAGAAGAAAAAATTCAACAACAGTTAGCCATTCAACAAAAGCAAATTGAAGCTAATATCGCTCTCGAAGAACAGAATAAACAGTTAAAAGTAGCGCAAGCGCTACAACAACAAGAATCAGAAGTGGCTGAAGTGACTCGTAAGAAAACCATTCAAGCGTCTAACTTACTAGCTAAAGCAGAGGTAGCCGCCGCTCAACAAGAATCAGAAATTGCTCAACAAAAAGCAGCCATTGCCATTGCTAATAAAGAGAAAGAGCGCTTAGAAGCAGAAGCAGAGAAAGCGGAAGCAGAATCTGCAGTTATTACTGCTAAAGAAGTGGAAGCTGCCGAACGTGATCGCCAATTATCCCTAATCGTAGCAGAACGAGAGGCTCAAGAAAAACGAATTGCTGACCAAAACGTAGTGGAAATTGATGTTTTCCGTCGTCGTCGTCAAGCAGAAATTGCCCGTCAAGCTGCAGAATTAGAAGCAGAGTCTATCCGTACCCTAGCTGATGCTAACAGATACAAAGATTTGGCTGAAGCCGAAGGTAAACGTGCCTTGATTCAATCGGAAAATTCCCTCAGTACTGCCAATCGCACCGCCGATATCATAAAAGAGATTTGGCCAGAATTAGCGCCTCAATTGCCCTCTATTTTACAAGCGCTTGCCCCTCAACCTGGTGTCTTAGGGGATGCTCGTATTTACTCCTTCCCTGGCCTCAATGGACAAAATGGCAATGGTGCATCTAGTGGTGATATTAGTAAGCTATTGCTCTCAACCAGTGGCATCACTCTGTTAAATTCTCTTTTAGATGAAGGTAAATTAGGCAATGTGGTAAGTCAAGTGAAAAATTTACTTTCTACCGAAAACACTGTTGCAAATGTTCCCAATTTATCTCAACCAGTGACTTCAAATTCTGAAACGGATAATCCAAACCCCCCCATAACTGATACTCAAATTGAGGAATTTGACGAAATTCTTCAACGATTCAAGCAAGATCAAGATGATGTAGGTTAAAGGAGTAGGGTGGGCTTTGCCCACCTTCGGTCTTGTCAATCCTCTTCATAATTCATAATTCATCATTCATCATTAAAGAAAATTAATCCTTAAAACCGATAGATCATCTTGAAAAGGATCTTGTGTTGTTGCTGCTTGAACTAAGGAGATTAAGGTATCTAAACTTTGTGTCGGCTTGCCTTGATACTCCTTAAGTAACTCTACTAAATTATCTAGTCCTAATAAATTACCATCAGAACAGGGAATTTCATATAAACCATCACTAAAGAGGTAAAGAGAGGTAGGAAAACTCAAAGGATAGGTTTCTTCATAATAATTATTTTCTTCAAACATTCCAATGGGGAAGCCTTCAGTCTTAAGAGGTGTTGCCATCAGTTGATGATTAAAATCATAAGATAGTAAAATAGCAGGAGGATGACCAGCGCTGGCATATCTAAGTTGGTATTTTTTCGGTTCATAAACCCCATACCAAATCGTAAAATACTTATCATTGCGATAATCAATTTGGAAGAGTCGATTAAGTTCCTCTAAGACAGAAGCTGGTTGATAATAATTAACTTGGGACAGACTTTGCGATCGCAGTAAATTAATGACCGACAATGAGGGTAAAGCAGACCTTAAACCATGTCCTGACACATCTAAAAGATAAAAAATCAAGTGATCTTGATCGAGCCAAAAATAATCAAATCCATCGCCCCCTAACTGTCTTGAGGGAATAAATTGCCCTTCAATAGTAATGGTTTCTTCTAATAAAGGTTCGGGCAAAATAGACTGGACATATTCCCCTGCTTCTGCTAATTCTGCTTCTAATAACTGTTTCTGTTCTTGTAAATCTTTGCTTAATTGATGAAGTCTTAATCCTGCCCTTAATCTGGCTTCTAACTCATTCATATCAATAGGTTTACATAAGAAATCATCTGCCCCTGCATCTAACCCTTTAACCCGATCTTCTACTGAGTCTAAAGAGGTTAACAAAATAAAAAAAGTCATGGATAATTGAGAATTGCCCTTAATATGACGACACACTTCTAAACCATCCATCCCAGGCATTAGCCAATCACAGATAATCAAGGCAGGATGATGAATTTGTGCTTGTTCTAAGCCTTCTTGACCCATTGTTGCCACATAAACCTGATAGCCACTACGGGTTAAGCTGCGCTCTAGTAAACGCCGCACGATGGGATCATCATCAATAATCAGAATTTCAGTCATTGAACTATCTTAACAGAGTTTTATCAGTCGGATTTGGTATCATAAGGGTCTGAGTCCATTTTAATGGACTTTTCATATTAGCCCTGAATAAGAGAAAGTTTAAGATTGAATAGTGTGTAGCGCTGTCCCTGGATCATCACAAAATAATCCATCTACTCCTAGATCAATCAATTGACAGACTTCATCGCTTAGGGTTTGAGGTGTCAGATCAGGGTTGAGAGTCAAAAATTCTGCTTCAGGACGAAGGGTATAGGGATGTACCAGTAAACCCGCTTCGTGAGCATCCTTAACAAAAGGTGTCACTTCTCCTGTTAATTGAGAGGTCATTCCTTGACCGACAGACACACGGGGAAGTAAGTTATTTTTCCAAGGACCGACTCCAGTTGCATAGCGACTAATACAGTTTAAAGCCCTAGCGCTGGCTAAATGACCGTATCCTGTACCCAGATCAAGACCCCCATCCACAGCAGAAACTAAACAACGCCCATAAATAGCGCTCATATCTGCTCCCTGTTGAGCATTGTAAAAAATATCATAAGGGCGCTCAAAGCTGCTACTGGTGGGTAAATGGGTTGAACCAAAAAGCTGTACTAAGGGGATATTAACCCCTGCATTGGGCATAATTATCTGGCTGAGTTCCATCAAATTTTGCAATTCAAAAGACTGAATAAAAATGCGATTGGAATCAGTAAACTTGTTAGCGACTAACGTATTAATTAATGACTGTCCTAACGAGATATTAATGGGAGTGCCATCTAGATACTTCCCCTCTTCAGCAAAAAAAGTCGGATGCTTTGTCTCAGGATAAATGCCAATCTTACGTCCTACTTCAGCACTTTTTTGATTGACTAATTCAATGATTTCTTTAAGGGTAGGGATCTCAAACTTTCCATTATAGATAGTATTATGAGGACGAATATCGGGAATTCGTTCTACTGCACGAAGGGTTTTTAATTCTGCTAAGGTGAAATCTTCAGCAAACCAACCTGAGATAGACTCCCCATCTATGACTTTAGTAGTAAATCGAGGTGAGAATTGAGAATGAGAAGCCACATCAGTTGTTCCTGATAACTCATTTTCATGACGTGCCACTAACACACCATCTCTGGTTATAACCAAATCTGGTTCAATAAAATCTGCTCCTTGAGCGATCGCTAATTCGTAAGCAGCAAGAGTATGTTCAGGACGAAAAGCGCTTGCACCTCGGTGGGCAATAATTATGATCTTTGTTTGTTTATGATTAATACACATGATAGGGGGAAGAGAGGGAGTTTGGGGCTTACAAGGGTAGGTTTTTACTATTACTTTTATGCGATCCCGCAGGGATCTGCTTCGCAGTGCGCTAAATTTCTTAAGCTCCCATGCCTGATTCTACCGTTAGCTATTGTCATTAAGCAAGAGTTATTGAGAAAAATGTATGGGCTGAAACCCTTATTTGATAAGTCTTTCAGAGAAGCCGTGAAAAGTCAGGTCAAAAAAGGGATGCTCCCTTTTAGCTTGTCAGATTCGATGATCTGAACGCCTTACCTCAACTCGGCGATTTGATTGTTGCTGATAGTAGTGTTTATTCGTAAAATAGAAATTATATTCCGTTTGCCAACGATATGAATTTTGAAATCATCGGAGAAATTAGCAATATTGAGATTATTGCAGTGAATACCAGTATTCGCATTTTGCCATTATTAAGGGAGGAATATGGTCAAGGACGTTGGCGAAAACTCAAAGGAATTGCCACCATTCGTTTAAAGAACGGCGATATTCGTTCAGCAGAAGTTCATTGGTTTGAAGCGCATGGCATTGGCAAACGAAAAATGAGAATTAAACGATTTTTAGATTAGCTTATGAACAGTTATCCCATGAAAACCCCCCAATTTGTTATCTGTATTCGTACAGAGGATCAAGACTTGCTGACGTTACGGCGTATTTATCAAG
>JBFRWQ010000038.1:0-3527 GCA_051439665.1 Microcystaceae cyanobacterium
TTTGTATGCTGAAGTACCATTAAGCGAAAATTTAGGCATAAATATTCTACCAGATTAATAGGTGTGGGACTAGGGGGAAGACAGGGAAGATGTAACCATCAAAGTTTGATTAATATATAAATACTAATAAATTATCAATGACATGAAAGTTACTTTTGATCTATACTCCATTTTCCCGCACCAAAGGAAACAATAATTAATAATCCCCCCATTAATCCTAAATTTTTGAGAAATTGATTCGTTTCTTCGGGAAATTGACCATGAAAGATCAATGTGGTGGGAATTAGGAAGCCAATTAAAAGCCATGCGCCTATCTCAGTTTTAAAACCCAATAAAACGGATAATCCACCAATTAACAAGACAATAATCGTCATCACTAAAAGAAGGCTGGTAAAAGGCAAGTTTTTGGAAGCCATATAAGTCACAGTTGACTCAAAATTGAAAATTTTCTTGCTTCCTGAGTAAATAAAAATTACGGCAATAAATATCCGTCCCAAGAGAGAGGTTAAATGAGGCATTTTTGACTATACGAATTTAAGTTCAAATTACATTACATTGCCCATTATGACGCAATAAGTGATCGCAGAGAACCAGCGCTACCATTGCTTCAACCATTGGAACAGCACGAGGAAGCACACAGGGATCATGACGACCTTTAGCGGCTAAAACTGTCTCTTCTCCTGATTTATTGACTGTTTTCTGTTCTTTGCCAATGGTTGCTGTTGGTTTAAAGGCAGCCCGTAAAATAATATTTTCCCCGTTACTAATTCCCCCTTGAATTCCCCCTGAACGATTGGTTACAGTGCGAAGATTGCCCTCTTCATCTGTATAAAATTCATCGTTGTGTTCTAACCCTGTTAAGGTTGTTCCTGCAAACCCTGACCCAATTTCAAACCCTTTAGTTGCGGGTAAAGACATAATTCCCTTGGCTAAATCTGCTTCTAATTTGTCAAAAACAGGAATTCCTAAGCCTTTGGGAATATTTCGAGCAACACATTCAACTACTCCACCTAAAGAGTTTTTATCCTTGCGAATTTGATCAATCAGATCGATCATCCGTTCTGCACAGTCTGAATCAGGACAACGGACGATATTAGCTTCTACTTGGTCTAAGGTAACTGTATTGGGGTCAATGACTGCTTCTAAGTCTTTAATCCGTTTAACATATCCGATAATCTCTACATTGGCCACTTGTTTGAGTATTTTTTTAGCGATCGCACCGGCAGCCACTCGTCCGATAGTTTCTCTGGCTGAAGATCGTCCTCCCCCTTGCCAATTCCGAATACCGTATTTAGCGTCATAAGTAGCATCTGCATGGGAAGGTCGGTATTTTTCTGCCATTTCCGAATAATCTTGTGATCTTGCGTCCTTATTGCGCACTAAAATCATAATAGGGGTTCCTGTGGTTTGTCCCTGAAACACCCCAGAGAGGATTTCACAGTGATCTGGTTCACGGCGAGGTGTGGTAATCTTACTTTGACCAGGTTTACGGCGATCTAATTCGATTTGGATTTCTTCAGGGGTAATATTAAGACGGGGAGGACACCCATCAATAATCACGCCGACTCCTCCTCCGTGAGATTCGCCAAAGGTGGTGATGCGAAATAGATGCCCAAATGTATTACCCATTGTGTTGATTAATTGATGATTAGTGAGCTATAAGCTAAACGCAGAATTAAGAAGGAAGAATGAAGAATAAAAACCCTCACGACAAAAGGGATTGAGTTGTTCAATTGCCAAACTCCTTAATGCGTAGAGCTAGATTTCAACTATTATATAAGGAAACAGGTGATCAGAAGATAGAGAGAAGATTAGTTTTATAATTCATAATTCATAATTCATAATTCATAATTCATAATTCATAATTCATAATTCATAATTCATAATTCATAATTCATTTATGCTTATTCAATGGTATCCTGGCCACATTGCCAAAGCGGAAAAACAACTTAAAGAGCAACTAAAACGGGTAGATGTTGTCTTAGAAGTCTTAGATGCACGGATTCCAGTTACGTCCCATCATCCCAAGATGTTTAACTGGATTGGTGAAAAACCCCGTATTTTAGTGTTAAATCGGGTTGATATGATCCCCGAAACGGTTTTACATGATTGGTTAGCATGGTTTAAATCCCAAGGAGAGAATGCCTACTGTACCAATGCTAAACAGGGAAAAGGGATTAAAGGAGTTCTCAAAGCAGCCAAAATTGCCGGAGAAAACCTGAATCAACGACGAAAAGAACGGGGAATGCGGCCTCGTCCTGTGCGTGCGGTGGTGGTAGGCTTCCCTAATGTGGGAAAATCTGCTTTAATTAACCGTTTATTAGGTCGTAAAGCCGTAGCAAGCGCTAGACGGGCAGGAGTGACTCGTCAGTTACAATGGGTGCGAATTTCCGATGAGATTGAGTTATTAGATGCACCAGGAATTATCCCTGCTAGGTTAGAGAATCAAGAAGATGGGGTTAAATTAGCTATCTGTGATGATATTGGAGAAGCTGCTTATGACAATCAACGTATTGCAGCAGAAATGGTTGATCTGTTAACTGATTTAGGGTTTGGCGAGATTTTTAAGCAGCGCTATGGCTTAGATTCCCATCCTCTTACAGGGGAAAGTTATATCATTGAGTTTGCCCAACTTCGTCATAAAGATGATAAAGAACGGGCTGCTGTACAGTTATTAAATGATTTTCGCAAGGGATTATTGGGGGCAATTCCTTTAGAGTTTCCTTAAAGTTTACAAGTAAAAAAATACCCGCCTTTTTCAATTAACTTGATGGGACTAATCAATCTATGTCCTCAAATTTATGTAATCAGGAAGGCTGGTATTTTTTTGTAACGCTCCTCCCATCATCTTTTCTGATCCAAAAAAGCATTTAGGATAATATATTTAGTGGAAGTGCGACTCTTGTAGGTTGAAGATGAGTGTAGGGTTAAAGACGAGAATTCGGCTCTCCTGAACATAAGGTGATAAGCAAAACTTATATATCGTAGGATGGGTTAGGCACAGGGACAGTTTATAGGAAAACCTTATAACTTTTAATTTGTGCCGTAACCCATCGCAGGGTGTTTGTATATTTTAATACAATCTTCACAACAAGATCGGGAGAGCCGATCAAGATTAAGAACGTTTCTGGCAACGACGCATTTTTGTCATACCAAGCAGTAAACTAAACGCCCCCAAAGCTAAAACCGCAGAGGGTTCGGGAACTTGGGCGATTTCGCCCTCTATGGCAATAACATCATTATCGCATTCCGGCCCCACATGAGCGAGGAAGTTTCCATCGGGCAACAAATCCTGATCGAAACTAAATGCAAAAGTTTTACTTTCCGTTGCACCGAAATTGGCAAAATCCAGTCCTAAATTACTCGTGTCGCTCAAAATATTAACATCGCCAATTTTTGTTCCCAATTCAATGACATTTTGAATGTGAGTGTTGGCATTAAAATAAGGATCGTCGGCACTCAAATCGCCGATATCTGGCGTTCCGTCGTTATCCTTCACCCAATTATTATAAGCCTTTAAGTCAGCT
>JBFRWQ010000039.1:0-5098 GCA_051439665.1 Microcystaceae cyanobacterium
AGCGCTCCTTGAATGGTTAAATCATCCGTTGCATCTCTTAGTGCAAAGAAACGATAACCAGTGTCATCCCATGTACGAATCGCTATCGTGTTATAAACTGCGTAAATTCGCACTGCTAAGATAGCAATGAGGGAAAAAATGACAAAAATTTGTAAAATACGTTGACTAATAATCCCCTGTTGTTTTTGTTCTATTTTGGGGGATTCTGCGGTTAATACCATAAGCGAACACTCCACACACACACACCTAATAGGGATAGTTTATCTCATTGTGTCTGAATTATGGATTATGAACTATGAATTATAAAGTGAAATACTTTACCAAACAAAAATGTTAACCTTTTTTGTCCGAGAGCGCTTTTTCATTTAATCTGACTTTTCACGGCATTTTCAAAAGTAAGAATGCTGTACCCGTTGCAGAAAATTTAGGGCTTGAAGTTTATAGCTATGCTGAGGATGATCTGTTAACAGAACTTAGAATTACCATTTAGGTGTGTTCTTTAAAAGCTCTGTCGCTGCTTCTGCAGAAAGGGGTTTAGCGAAAAAGTAACCTTGACCATATTCACAGTCGGATTCTTGTAAAGCATTGGCTTGAGCGCTAGTTTCGATCCCTTCTGCAATAACATCTAAATCTAAATTATGACCTAAACTAATAATAGTATGGACAATTTGGCTATATTTAGAATTCTCATTGCCAATTTCCATGCGACTGACAAAAGAACGATCAACTTTCAGCGTATCAATGGGAAAACGATGTAAATAGCTTAAAGATGAATAACCAGTACCAAAGTCATCAATACTTAACCTCAAACCTAACGATTTAAGCTGCTCTAATAAATTAATTGCTTTTTCTACGTCATCCATCATCATACTCTCGGTGATTTCCAATTTGAGAAACCGACTCGAAATATTTAACTCTGTTAAAATCCCTTGGATTTGTTCGACTAGGTTGGGTTGATTAAATTGACGACCCGATAAATTAACACTCATAATTAAAGGGGGATCTTGAGGGAACATTTCATGCCATTTCTGCATTTGACAACAAGATTCTCGCAAAATCCACTGTCCTAACTCAATAATTAAACCCGTTTCCTCAGCAACAGGAATAAACATCCCAGGGGACACAAACCCTCGCTTGGGAGATTGCCAACGAATTAAGGCTTCAAAGCCAGCAATCTTACGATTGTGTAATGAAACAACGGGTTGATAATACATCTCAAACTCATTCTTTTTAAGCGCAACCCAAAGATCTGTTTCTAATTCCCAGCGCTGAGTGGCTTCTGTATCCATACCAGGAACATAAAGCTCATGGCGATCCTTCCCTAAACTTTTCGCCCGATTCATGGCAATATCAGCATATCTCAGCAATTCTGCGGCGTTGAAATCTCTATTAGGCTGATCATAGGCAATACCAATACTCACTGTGTTACGCATCTCCTGTCCTTTCCAGAGGATAGCGCTGGTCAAATATTGGTGCATACGATCTACTAATTGATTAATGTCTGTGACACTCATCTGCGATCGCAAACAAAGAGCAAATTCATCGCCACCTACCCGACCCAAAAATGAGGGATTTTGTTGAACAAAGTCTTGTAAGCGCTGACCCATTGTTCTCAGTACCTGGTCTCCTGCTTGATGACCCAAGGCTGCATTAACTTTATTAAACCGATCAATATCGAGGAAGAGAACAGCAATACGTTCTTCTTCTGTCTCTGAGTGAGGACGGCTCATTTTTTGTAATTGCTGTAGGAATAAGCGGCGATTCGGTAAATCAGTTAAAGAATCGTGGTAACTACTATAGATCGCTTTACGAGCTAAGGCTACTCCCCCTGTGAGAACTAAACCTAAAATGGGGGGAACAGAAGGAATCCAAGCGCCCCATTGAAATAAAAGCAAACAAATCACCCAAATTCCTGCAATATTAACCACAATGGCCAGACCTAAAGAAATGGGATGATTAAATCGCCAGACCAAAAGACTACCCATCAATGACCAACCCAATAGCCAAAGAAATTCAACCCATTGCGGCCAAAACCAAAGAAGTCTTTCTCCGTCTAAAACCCCTTCTAGTAATTGACTAACCATTACCCCATGAATCAATACACCAGGCATTTCAAAATTGTTGATTTTAACCGCACTGTAGGGAGTAGGAAAGGTATCTTTTTTACTGGGGGCAACATAACCGATTAAGATCACCTTATCTTTGATCCATTCCGGCTCAAACTCTCCTGTCAATAGCTGTTCTAAGCTAATCTGGCGAGCCAGTTGAGGGGATTTATACTTTAAAAGAGCTTGCCATCCTAGCGCTTCTGATGGTGGTAGTTGATAACCTCCAGTTGTGGCCAAAAGACGGGGAATAATTAATGAGTCAATTTGCAGAAAATTGTCTGAGATTTCTAGATTTTCTGAGTATTTTTTTTGTTTTAAATATTGACGACTCACCTGAAGTGCAAAAGAATAGACTTTAATTTCTCCATCACTAGACTGGCCATAAAGCAGATAACGACGCACTACATTGTCAGGATCAATTAATAAATCAACAAATCCGACTCGTGATTCAGGGATATTAGCAGGAGGGGGAACACCTTCCATACCCTCACTAGATAACTGTTTAGCTACAATAATATTATCTGCTTGAAAAGCCTCTGCTAAGGCTTCTTCTCCTGGTGGATGGGGAACGTCTCGAAAGATATCTAAGCCAATAACTGCTGGTTGATACTCTTGTAGGGTTTCTAGGAGTTGAGCAATTGTTCCATCTGATAGTTGGCCTTGACCCTGATTTTGCAGGTCTTGTTCATCAATTCCGACAATTAAAAAACGAGGATCTAGAGATTGACTAGAACTAAGACGATGAAAATGATCATAAGCGGTTAATTCTAGGAATTGTAGCCCTCCTCCTCGTCGAATGAGCCACAAACCAGTAGCGATCGCTAAGGCAAATACCACAATTTGCCAAACATTACGCCAAGACATCCAAGGGGTAGAATCGCTTGTCTGATTCACAGATTTGTGTTGTGCTTGAGGAACAGGACTACTCACAATTGGTTACTTTTTAGATGGATTGTCATGATTTTGATCAAACTGACTGGACAGTTGCTAGGGGATACCAATAATATAGAGATATAGATTCTAAGTAACTATTTTGTCAGTCGTCTTCAGAAGAAGTCGATTAAGTTTTTTTTAAGAAAACTGCTTTTATCTATTTTCCAGCAATTTGGCGAGGAATTGTTCCTATGTTAACAAATTTTCCCTATCGTCGTACCTTGGTTTTAACTGGGTTAATCCTCTTAATGGGAGGGGGAGGACTTGATCCCCTTCCACCCACATTAGCCTCTTCTGCGTCAGAACAGAGTTCAGTCTCAGTTCCTAATCGACGTAAACCAGGGGGAAGCAGACAGTTAGCTGAACTCCCAGGAAGACGCAAACCAGGGGGCGCAAGAAATGATTATGCTGAACTCCCAGGAAGACGCAAGCCAGGGGGCGCAAGAAGCGATATTGCTTTATTACTAGAGGAAAAGCTCTTTGCTAATACTGCAACCTATTGTAACAAGGAACTTCGCCAGATGACAGCGCTAATCCCTGAAAATTTGCAAGGATTAACCGCTAGTGCCACACCGACTCTCTACTTTGCTGTTCCTGCTTTGTCAAGCGCTCCTGAGCTAGAGTTTGTGCTTCAAGATCAGCAAAAACGAGTTATTTATACGGCTAAGATTACCCCTCAATTATCGGGTGGGATTATGGCCGTTAACATTCCTTCATCCCAGGCGCTAGAAGGAAATCAAACCTACCATTGGTATTTATCAGCTATCTGTGACCCTAACTATCGGGAACGGGATTTAGTGGTAGAAGGACTGATTCAACGGGTTAATACTGATCAGGCAGATCCGTCCATGTCATCTGTTGAACAAGTACAATTCTATCAGCAAAATAATCTCTGGCAAGATGCTTTACACGCAACCATTAGTCTATATCAAGAAGAGGGAACAACAGCAAGGGTTCAAGCAGCATGGCAAGATTATTTAAAATCGATTAATCTAACAGAATTGAGCGATTTATTGTCAGAAGAACCAAGTGTTGCCCAAAACAAAACCTGAGCCAGCTTGATTAGGGTAGAAAGGAGCGAATAAAAAACTGAGGTAGAACTAACATTCTATGCCAGCGCCAAGGTTCTTGATACAATCGGTATGACCATTTTAGGTTATTGTTGCGTAATTATTGGGGGAGGCGGACTTTCCCATCCAAAATCTATTTCAATTTTTTGATACTGCTCCTACTTTAATTTGTACAGTAGAGCCACTTTTTGTATCAGTAAAGGATTGCGTTTTGGTTTTAAAAAATCCTAGAACATTAGCAACTTGTGACAGAAATAATAAGCTACAGAGAAATATTTTCCCTTGTTGTTGGCCAACTTTTAAAGGATAAATTAGTAAATTTTTATAAAAAGAAAATGGCTCAACTTTGACAGGTTCTTGTTTGCGGTTAGATCGCAGTTGATGATAATAAAACGCACCACAGCCATAATTAAAATGTTGTCGCCAAAACTTGGACAAGGTTAAATAATGAGCATGATGGACTATCGCATCAGGAACATAGTCTAAAGAATAACCTAAGAATAACCAGCGATCGCAGAATTCCCGATCCTCTCCTGCTGCTAAAGGAAAGCTGATATCAAATTGTCCTACTTGGTTAAATAATTCCCTAGAAAGGGCAAAATTATTAGAAGCAAAAAATTGAATTTTCCCAGAGTTTTGATTGTAATAATCGTATAAATAATCAATTAGTAATTGACTCGCTGTAGAATAGAGATTATCAGAAAGAGCGTTTAGGGTTTTTCCTCCTAAAAGAGCATTGGGAGTCTGAGAGAAGCCATTTTCGAGGGCTGAGAGCCAATTTGGATCAGGGGTGCAATCATCATCTGTAAAGGCTAAATACTGTCCTTGGGCTACACTTGCACCTGTGTTTCTTGCTTGAGCCGGACCCGCATTTTCTTGGCGAATTAGGGTAAGATTGAGGGAATTTTGATAGGGGTTAATAAGGGTATCTAGGGAATTGTCACTACCATCATCAACAATAATCACCTCAAACTTTTCTGGTTGATA
>JBFRWQ010000040.1:0-2952 GCA_051439665.1 Microcystaceae cyanobacterium
ATCAAAAAAATTGGTTTGAAACCCCGTCCTTTGAGGACGGCTTTGCTGTTTAAGTCTAACACTTCACAGAAAAATGTGTTAGAATGTGAAGCATGGAAAAAGCCCAGTCCTATCGATTTTACCCAACGCCTGAACAAGAGTCGCTCTTGCGACGCACATTGGGCTGTGTAAGATTAGTTTACAATAAGGCTCTCCATGAAAGAACTAAAGGGTGGTACGAACGACAAGAAAAAATCGGATACGCTCAAACCTCTTCAATGTTAACTGCTTGGAAAAAACTTGAGGAATTGGACTTTTTAAATGAGGTTAGTTGCGTTCCCCTGCAACAAGGACTCAGACATTTACAAACCGCCTTTGCTAACTTTTTTGCGGGTCGTACCAAGTATCCTAACTTTAAGAAAAAACATCAGGGAGGCAGTGCCGAATTTACCAAATCTGCTTTTAAATATAGAAAGGGTCAGATTTATTTAGCTAAGTGTAAAAACCCCTTAGATATTAAGTGGTCAAGACAAATCCCTTCTGGGTGTGAACAAAGTACGGTAACAGTTAGATTGCATCCTTCTGGACGTTGGCAAATTTCTCTTAGATTTGATGACCCAACCATTAAACCTTGGCCTGTAACTGATAAAGCAGTAGGAATTGACTTAGGAATTAGTAGTCTATTAATTACCAGTGATGGAGAAAAAGTATCGAATCCTAAACACCTAAAAAAATACTATCGAAAACTCCGTCAAGCGCACAAAAATCTGTCTCGAAAACAGAAAGGTTCAAAGAATCGGGAAAAGGCGAGAAGAAAAGTAGCCAGAATTCACGCTCAAATTACCGATACTCGAAAAGACCATATACATAAGTTAACGACTCAACTCGTTCGTGAAAATCAAACGATTGTGGTTGAAGATTTAGCGGTCAAAAATATGGTCAAAAACTCCAAATTAGCACAAGCTATCTCAGATGCGAGTTGGGGAGAAATTACCCGGCAATTAGCCTATAAATGCCGTTGGTATGGGAGAGACTATATTGAAATAGATAGATGGTTTCCCAGTTCAAAACGGTGTAGTAATTGTGGGCATATTGAGTCAGAAATGCCGTTAAGTGTCCGAGAATGGGACTGTCCTGAATGTGGAACTCACCATGACAGAGATCTTAACGCAGCGAGAAACATTTTGGCCGCAGGGCTTGCGGTAACAGTCTGTGGAGCGAGTGTAAGACCTGGGCAGAGTAAGTCTGTAAAGGCAACTGCTAAGAAGCAGAAACCTAGATTGTGAGGTCTAGGAATCACTGTCCCTTTTAGGACGGTGAGGATGTCAAGGAAATCATCCCCCTGTCTTAAGTTGGCTCAAACCATTCCTATTTTATCGTTTCCTAAATGCAAAAGAAGAATTTAAGATATGGCTTAAGTGCATACCTTGTTGAGTTTTGTAACGAAAGATACGAAATTTCCCGATAAAGAGTGACATTCTATATCAGTAAGATTAAGGAGATAGTAATTACCAATTTTATTTTTTTACTATCATTAGGAAATCTACGAGTTCTCAACTCAGCTATCTTATTAGATTATTTCTCTCGTTTTTTTATCAAAAGGAAGGTCAACAATGCTCGGAGAAATGTGGCAATTCAGGGGTCGATACAAGATCCTGCACATGACGTGGTTTGCGTTCTTTTTATCATTTGTTGTTTGGTTTAATCTTGCCCCTCTCGCCACTCAAGTTAAGGCAGATTTCGGCTTAGAAGTGAGTCAAATTAGAACTATCGCCATCTGTAACGTGGCTTTAACCGTACCTGCTAGAGTTATTATCGGTATGGTACTCGATCGCTTTGGACCGCGCATCACCTATTCATTATTATTGATGTATGCGGCTATTCCCTGTATTATCTTCGCCTCAGCCCAAAATTTCACCCAATTGGTGATTGGTCGTCTCTTACTCAGTATTGTAGGAGCAGGCTTTGTGATTGGCATTCGGATGGTTGCTGAGTGGTTTCCCCCCAAAGAAATTGGACTGGCAGAAGGTATTTATGGCGGTTGGGGAAATTTTGGTTCTGCGGCTTCAGCCTTTACCTTACCCACCCTTGCCGCATTTTTAGCCTTTGGTGGCGGTGGTTTAAACTGGCGTTTTTGTATTGCAGGTACGGGAATTATTGCCGCCCTTTATGGAGCGCTTTACTTCTTCAACGTACAGGATACGCCCCCTGGTAAAGTCTATCAACGTCCTCGCAGCGCTAGAGGGATTGAAGTGACCACCAAACGGGATTTCTGGTTTTTAATGCTGATGAATATGCCTTTAACGGGTATTCTGATGGTCTTAGCATGGCGACTCAGTAAGGTGAAATTTTATGACATCAGTACCATGTATATTGTCTGGGCTGGTTTGTTAGGTTTATATCTCTTCCAAGCGTGGAATTGTTGGACAGTAAATAAGGACTTAATGCTTGGCCGCAAGCGCTATCCGGCAGAAGATAGATATAATTTTTCTCAGGTGGCGATCCTTGAATTGACTTATATTGTTAACTTTGGTTCAGAATTAGCGGTTGTTTCCATGTTACCTGCCTTTTTTGAGGGAACATTTAGTTTGAAACCAGAACACGCAGGGATGGTAGCAGCCTCTTATGCGTTCATGAACTTAGCAGCCCGTCCAGGTGGTGGTTTAATCTCTGATAAATTAGGCAGTCGTAAAGTTACGATGGCTGTTCTAACTGGTTGTATGGGAATTGGTTACTTACTGATGGGAACCGTTAATGGTAGCTGGTTTTTACCCTTTGCGATTGTCTTAACAATGGCTTGTTCTTTCTTCGTGCAAGCAGGAGAAGGTTCAACCTTTGCTATTGTTCCCTTAATTAAGCGCCGAGTGACAGGACAGGTAGCAGGTAATGTTGGGGCTTACGGTAACGTGGGTGCAGTGGCTTATTTAACCATCTTCAGTTTATTACCTGGTTGGTTAGGGGGCGGTGCTAACC
>JBFRWQ010000041.1:0-7558 GCA_051439665.1 Microcystaceae cyanobacterium
GTGACACACCGATTGAATTACTGATTCTCAGCGCTTGTCAAACCGCACAGGGGGATAGTCGGGCTAGTTTGGGATTGGCGGGTATGGCAGTACGTTCAGGGTCAAGAAGTACTATCGCTACTTTATGGTCAATTAATGATCAATCCACGTCGGAGTTAATGGTTAAATTCTATGAAATCTTAGGTAATGAGTCGATGAGTAAGGCTGAAGCACTGAGACAGGCTCAATTATCCTTGATTAACTCTGATAAATATCATCATCCTTATTATTGGGGCGCTTTTATTTTGGTTGGCCATTGGCAATAATTTTTGATAGTTGATAGTTAATAGTTGATAGTTGATAGTTAATGGTTGATAGTTGATAGTTGATAGTTGATAGTTGATAGTTGATAGTTGATATACCCCAGTTATCATTGGCGGTATATCTTCCCCATCTTCCCACACTTCCCACACTTCCCACACTTCCCACACTCCCCCCTCTTCCCACTCTCCCCTCTCTAATCCAAATTTAAAGAAAAAGGTAAACGAGTATAAACCCCTTGAGGATCATTTAAACTCTGAATAACCTCTAACTCCTCTTGTAACCTTAACCATTCTTTGGTTAGGGGATCAATATTTTGTTGTGTTTCTGTTCCCGATGATGCTTTGAGTAATAAAGAATCTAACCCAGTATTTTCAGGGTATTCTGCAATTTCCCAATCATCACCTAATTCGGCTGATTCTATGGCGTAAGCGATCGCTGCTTCTACTCCCCCAATTTCATCGACTAATCCCAGTTTTTGGGCATCTTTCCCCGACCATACTCTTCCTTGGGCAATTTCATCTACTTTTGTCTTAGAAAGTTCACGAGATTGGGATACTCTTTCTAAGAACAAATCATAGACCCGATTCACGGATGTTTGGAAGATCGCTAGTTCTGCTGGGCTTTTGGGTCGTGATGTACTACCTAGAGTCGCTAGGGGGGAGGTTTGCACTCTATCCCAAGTAATCCCATTATTATTGGCAATTTCTTGAAAATTGAAAAGAACGCCAAAAACACCAATTGAGCCAGTTATGGTATTAGTCTGGGCAAAAATCCGTTTAGCTCCTGTTGCTATCCAATATCCACCAGAAGCAGCCACATTCCCCATTGAAACAATGACTGGTTTTTCTTGATTCATTAAATCGATTTCTCGCCAAATAATATCTGATGCACTCGCACTTCCCCCTGGGCTATTAATCCGAATAACCACAGCTTTAACCTCTTCATCTTGGCGAATTTTGCGGAGCATTTTAGCAAATCTCTGTCCTCCAATATTATCCAATTCTCCTTCCCCGTTCACAATTGCGCCTTCTGCATAAACCACCGCTACTTTATTATCTGAGGAGCGCTCATCAAACCCACTGACAGAGACATCTCTATAACTAGCGAGGGAAATTTGACGAAAGGTATTCTTCTCGTCTCCGTCTGGTTGACCCGTCAGTTCTTGTAATTCAGCAACCACCTCATCAAGATAGGCCACTTGATCCACTAATCCTGCCGTTTTCGCCTCATCTGCTGACAAAATTCCTTTATTCTTAGCTAAATTTTGCAGCTTGGCCGGACTTAATTGGCGGTTTTGACTGACTGTTCCCAAAAAACTTGCCCAAATATCTCCTAATAGCGCTTCTAATTGTTTTTGATTCTCTGGGCTAAAATCTTGACGAGTATAAGGTTCAACCGCCGCTTTAAAATTGCCCACTCGAAGGATTTGTACCCCAATCCCATATTTATCCATTGCGCCTGTTAAGAACATTTGCTCTGAGCCGACACCATTTAATTCCATTCCACCCATTGGGTTAAGAATAATTTTATCAGCCAGAGCAGCAATATAATATTCTTTTTCGCTTAAACTGAGGTCATAAGCAATAATTTTCTTCCCTGCTGCCTTAAATCGTTGTAGAGCCTCCTGAACCTCTGTTAGATTAGCATAACCATTTCCTAAGCCCGCCTTGCGTCCATCTAAAAAAATACCGATAATGCGATCGTCTTCTGTTGCTTTTTCGAGGGTGGTTAACATATCTCGTAAGGTTATGGTATTTGTTCCATCTCCTATTACAGCTTGTGTGACGGTAATATTGGGCTGACGATCTCGAATTGCAGTGGAGAGATCGAAAGTAATAAAGGATTTATCCTCAACTTTAGGGCTAGAATCTTGTGCAGCGAAGGAAAAGAGTAAAAAAACAACGCCGCTTACCCCCAAGGTAGTCATTAGAGCGATCGCAGCTAAGGTACCAATTAAACTAGCAAAGATTTGCTGAAAGAATTTGTTCATAAGGAACAGGAAGACTATGTTCGATCCTACTATGATAACGCAACTTTTAGTTAGTTATCAGTAATCAGTTATAGTCCTACAGGAGGCAGGGGGTAGGAGGAGGGAAGTATTCATAATTCATAATTCATAATTCATAATTTACAATTTACAATTCATAATTCATAATTCATAATTCATAATTCATAATTCAGACTTAAATTAGTATTAGACTGAGTAAATGAGTTCCATGTCCCTAAATCTGACTGAGAATGACTGCTAATCTGGGACAAGATTGATTGATCTAATCCTTGGGCTAAGGTAAAGTCTGCCCCTCCAACACTCTGTAACTGTTCAAGATTAGCCCCTGTTAAGTCAGCAGCCCGAAAGTCTGTCCCAGCTAATTCTGCACCAACTAGACTCGCATTTCGTAAATAAGCGCCTGTTAAGAAAGCCCCTGTTAAATTTGCTCCACTTAAAGCTGCTTTTTCTAAATTTGCTTCCGTTAAGTCTGCTCCACTGAGATAAGCGCCTCGTAAGTTGGCTTCAGCTAAGTCTATCCCTCTCAGATTGGCTGTATTCAGAAATGCTCCGCTTAAATTAGCTTTCGGTCCAACTGCCCCTGAATTGCGATAATTATAGTTATCATCCCATAAGGTATGGCGATCATACCGAGCCAGTTGTAACTTAGCGCCTTCTAGATTGGTCATTTTCAGATTTGCGCCTTCTAAATTAGCCCGTAACAGATAACTCCCTTGTAAATCAGCCGAGAGCAGGGATGTTTCCCTTAAATCAGCCCCTCTTAAATCAGCCTCTCTTAGGTTAGCCTTTTCTAAGTTAGATTTGCTTAAATTGGCCCCGATCAAATTACTTTGACTTAAATCAACTCCAGCTAAATCGAGATTACTTAAATCTAGTCCTTGTAAGTTGCTTTGAGCAAGACTTTGCCCTTGCTGGAGCGCTTGTAAAACGTCGGATGAGGATTGATAGATAACAGGTGAGAGAAGATGAGCAATAGACACGATCAAGAATAGGAAAGAATTAGCATTAAAATCAGATATTATCAGGGTTCGGTTTCTGAGAAACTTTAAATTTTGTAACAAAAACGGAGTCAATTATTTATGCCATTCACTCAGCCCATGACGATGATGGATTTTTTCGAGAAAAGTTCGGGAATGTGGCTTTCTGAACGAACTGTTCATCACTTTGATACTGTCAAAAATGAATCAGGGCTTTCTAATATCACGATTGAGCTTTTAGATAGAGAAGATCCCAAGCTCATTGAAGTCTGCCAACAACAACAAGTTGATCCCATCTTAGCTAGTGGGGGAGCAAGATTTATGTGGCAAGATAACCTAGAAACTCAAGCCCCTAATCCCGATTATGGTGCAATTTTGGTCGATATCCCCGATCCTGACCACCCAAGACGGGGTAAATTTCTGCGCAATCGGGGTTATGTTGAAGGAATTCCCGTGATTGGGATCTATAACTTTGCAGATGACGGTGTATTAACCATACAGACTGAATATGAAAAGAATCAAGGGCAGGAACGAGCTTGGTTTCTCAATGAGGACTTTCGGGTCAGGGTAATGACCGTAAAATTGATGAATGGGGTTAATCAGATGGCCTACTGTTCTGAACATCGCTGTGTCTCTCAAACTCGACTAGAAGAAATGCTGGAAAAAAATCGCAACAGAGTCAGTGTTTCAGAGGCTTCTTGATCAGTAAGAAGATGTGTTCTTTCTCAGAAAAATTACAAATTGTTAATTTCTTTACCAAAAATGAGACGAAAGAAACCATTGCCCCTTAAGCTTACTTTCAGTTTAGTCAACCAATATGATTAAGCGCCCCAACCAAGGAAGTTAATTTTTTAGGAGAATTCAATGCTCGACGCATTTTCCAGAGCCGTTGTTACGGCTGATAGCAAAACCGCCCCCATCGGTGGTGAAGAGTTAGCTGCTCTCAAAGGCTTTATCGCTGAAGGCAACAAACGTCTTGATGCTGTTAATGCGGTTGCTAGTAACGCTAGTTGTGCCGTTTCTGATGCTATTGCTGGCATGATTTGTGAAAACGGTGGTTTAATCCAAGCTGGTGGAAACTGCTACCCCAACCGTCGTATGGCAGCTTGTTTACGTGATGGAGAAATCATTCTTCGTTATGTAACCTATGCTCTTTTAGCGGGTGATGCGTCTGTTCTAGATGATCGTTGCTTAAATGGACTCAAAGAAACCTACATTGCTTTAGGTGTTCCCCTTCAATCTGCAGCTCGTGCGGTTCAAATCATGAAAGCGATCGCCGTTGCTCACATTACCGGAACCAACACCGAAGCTCAAGCTGGCAAACGCTTCCGCAAAAATGAAACCACTCCTGGTGACTGTTCTGCGATCGCTGCTGAATGTGCTAGCTACTTTGACCGTGTAATTGGTGTTCTCAGCTAAGAGAATTTCTGCTTTTAGCCAATTTACACAATTCTATTTAACTCAATTCCTTTTGAGTAACCCACATTTATTGAGAACCCCATTTAGGAGATACCGAACATCATGAAATCAGTTGTTACTACCGTTGTCAGTTCTGCTGACGCTGCTGGACGTTTTCCCAGCACTTCTGACCTTGAGTCCATTCAAGGAAGCCTTCAACGGGCAACCGCTCGTTTAGAAGCTGCTGAAAAACTTGCTGGCAATTTAGATCAAGTTGCTCAAGAAGCTTACAATGCTTGTATCCAAAAGTATTCCTACTTAAACAATGAAGGTGAAGCAAATTCTACCGATACCTTCAAAGCTAAGTGTCTTCGTGACATCAAACACTATATGCGTTTGATCAACTACTGCTTAGTTGTTGGTGGAACTGGTCCTTTAGATGAATGGGGAATTGCAGGACAACGGGAAGTTTATCGTGCATTAAATCTACCCACTGCTCCTTACATTGAAGCCTTAAGCTTTGCTCGTAACCGTGGTTGTGCGCCTCGTGATATGTCTCCTCAAGCGTTATTAGAATACAACGCTTTACTTGACTACGTTATCAACTCTCTCTCATAGTAGAGACAAGGATTGGGTCAATTGACTTAATCAATAATCTATATAATCTATAGGGAACTTATACTGATCTATTGCTTTGCCTAAACCTTGGGTTGAGTGAAAGAGTATGAGTTCCCTAAATGTTTAGTTTGTCAATAATGTATGCTATAGAAAAAGCTAGAAAACAGGGATTAGAACAGGAGTGAAAACTATGTCAATTATTCTTACTCTTGAACAAGAAAACTTTGTTAAAGAAAAACTAAAAACAGGAAGATATAAAAGCATTGATGAAGTTATTACTGAAGCTTTTAACTTATTAGAACAACAAAGTCAAAAACAGCCACTTAATGGCGCTGACGAACAACTATCATGGGAAGAAACCTATCAAGAGATGGCACAAGAGAAAGAGGACTGGTCAGAATAAGAGAGTTAATTACGAAAATGTATGGAAGTTAAATAATTATATTCCTAAAATTTCAATAAGGTATTCATGGTAATTGACGGGGCTATAGGTTCAATTAAAAAGATATTAGTAGATGGATAACTTATCGTGTATCTTTTATTAATATAATTTGTAAGTCTCAGAATTTGTAACAAAGCTTAACTTTATCGGAATAGCCATCCAATGCAATGTAAACTATAAAGTTAACATCCTTCTACGAGGTAATTAGATGACAACAGATACTCTATTTGAGCAGCTTAAACATCCTAATCCCAATCTACGGGAACGGGCAATGGTGGAATTAGCCGACACTCGTGATGAAACAACCGTTCCTCGGTTGATGGCTATTTTAGGTGAAGAAGATATTACCTATCGACGGTCTGCAGTCAAAGCATTGGGAGTTATTGGGGCTGATGCAGTCGATTCTTTGGTGGAATCATTATTAAACAGTGAAGATGTAACGGTAAGAGGTAGTTGTGCAAAAGCATTAGCACAGGTGGCAGTAAATCATGCTAGTAGTCCTTTTCCTCCTAATGGACTAGAGGGGTTAGCAACCGCACTTAATGATGAAAATCCAGTGGTTCACATTGCTTCAGTGATGGCCTTAGGCGCAATTGGTCAGCCTGCCTTTGCTATTTTAGTAGATGCTTTAAAAACCACAGATAATCTAGCTTTACAAGTGGCAATTATTAACGCACTAGGTTCAATGGGAGAACCTGCCGCCCTTCAAATTCTACAAGATTTGTCTCAAAATGAATCTGAGGATGATTATATCAAAGAGTCTGCTAACAGCGCTTTATCTCGGTTAGAGCAAGTGATCAAGTTTAAAACCCTATAATCTAAAGAATATGAGGGGTAAATGAATATTTTTAATTGTGATCAGTCAATCAATATCAATTAATCGATACCCTAGTCCGTGAACCGTTTCAATAAAATTATCGGGCGCACCAACCCCTTTTAATTTTTGACGTAAACCTCTTAAATGGACTTTAACTGTTTCTTCTTCTGGTTGCTCGGAGCGAGGCCAAATATGTTCTAATATAAGACGACGACTGAGAACCCGCCGACCATTACGAAGTAACAACTCTAATAAACAATATTCTTTGGGCGTTAGGTGAAGTTTGCTATGATCATAACTTGCTTCATAAGTACTTGGGTCTAAAGATAATGCTCCCCACTGTAAAATTGGGGGTAAGCAAGGTTTTCCTCGACGGAGTAAAGCACGAATACGGGCTAATAATTCACCTAAATCAACAGGTTTTACCAGATAGTCGTCTGCTCCCACATCTAAACCCATAATTTTATCCCTAACTGTGTCAAGCGCCGTTATCATAAGAATAGGCATTTGATAGTTTTGAGACCGAAGGTGTTGACAAAGACTTAACCCATCGGTTCCAGGTAACATAACATCTAAGAGCAGTAAATCATAGTCGCTACCTTGTATCTGCTCTAGGGCTGAATATGCATCTGAGGCCATATCTACTGCATATAAGTGATCGCTTAAGGCTTCTGCTAAAACTTCGGACAAGTTACGATCATCTTCTATTAAAAGAATTTTCATGGAATCCAAAGATTAATTTTATCTTAGTTCTTTATTCCTTAGCTACATTTTACCCCACTTTGTCCGAAGAGCCACCCCCAAGAGCGATCATATTTTAGATGATATGATGTACAATTTTGAATTGGTAGGAAGGTGGGCAAAGCCAACCCTACTTCTTGAGAGTGGCTTAACCATTTCTTAAATAAAAGATAATGTTTAGGGGGACAGTAACGGGATATTATAAGTTGCGTTAGGCTGACCTCAATCAAAGCACAAACGTCTCCCCATTAGGA
>JBFRWQ010000042.1:0-4384 GCA_051439665.1 Microcystaceae cyanobacterium
GTTTTATGTGGTATGAAGAACTTCATGATTATCAACCTAGTCGTCAGCAATTAACCACTCAAAAAGAAGTTGATGAGTATTTAGATACATTTTGCACCACTTTGTCCGAAGAGCAAGCCAAAAACTGTACTAAACTTCCCCCCCAACGAATTTCGACGGGAATTTATCTACAATCAATTAAATTTGATAGTTCTACAGAAATCAATTTTACGGGATATATTTGGCAAGTTTACGATAAAAATAAATATCAAGGTTATAAGAATGAAGAAATTCCTGTCGGTTTTATTCTTCCTGATGCAGTAGAGAGTGGTAGTAACCCACCTCCTACTGTTACTCATCGAATAGAGCTAGAACAGGAAAATAAGGAAATAATTATTTGGTACGTTGAAGCAACGTTAAAGCAAAAATTTAATTATTCTAAATATCCTTTCGATAAGAAAGTGATTTGGATTCGTTTTTGGAGTCCAGATTTTATGAGAGAATCTATCTTGATTCCTAAATTGGATTCGTATCAATCAACCAGGAAAGGGGATTCTTTTGGCTATGATGAAGAGATTATTTTAGGTCAGTGGGATTTGTTAGAAACGTTTTTTGATTATCGTCGAAGTTCATATAATACTAATTTTGATAAATATGCACTAGGAGGATTTATTAGCGATAAGCCTGAACTGTATTTTAATATTGTTATTCAACGTCATTTTACTAACTCTTTTGTGATTTATATTCTGCCTTTATTGGTAATTGCTGGCCTTGCTTTTTCAACTTTAATGATGCTTACAAAGGATCAAGATCAAGCTTCAACTTATGGTATAAATACAAGTGGTGTCATTAGTACTTGTTCGGGATTATTCTTTTTAGTGTTACTATCTCAAGTACATATTAGAGAAACTTTTTCTAATTCTAAGATGGTTTACATAGAGCATTTTTATCCAGTTATGTATGTTGCTTTATTAGGAATTTCGCTCAATTCTTATGTGCTATCTCGCAAAAATACTGAAAATAATTTATACTTAAAGTGGATTAATCATGAAGATAATGTGATTCCTAAGTTAATTTATTGGCCAGCATTACTGGGGACAATTACTTTAACTACTGCTGTTTTTCTTTTACCCAATTCTAAAGCAGTAGAAGTTAAAACAGAGGGTGATGCTAATGCTAGTAAAATTAATAACTTGAAAAGTTACCTTAACCCATCTACTACTTTATCTTTGAATTTACCAACTATAAATTACCAAGTATCTTCACCATCTCGTTATTCTACCTTACTTCCTAATTGGTGTATTAATCCTAATAATGATCAGGATTTTTCATCCATCTCATTTTCTTGATTTTTATCTATCCAATCATCATTAATAGAATTTATAAAATTTAATTCATTGAGCAATTGATCTAATTTCATAAAATCGTATTTCAGTGTTTTAAGGACATAGCAGTGCTATGTCCCTACAGTAATAATCAACTATTAAAGCCTAATAATCCTTTGGTGTGAACAATGGCAGCCACTGTCACTATATCTTCTTTGAGATAATAGATTAAGCGGTAATTATAGGCCAGCTTTTCCCGAAATGAATCATCATTAAACTCTGGAATAATTGATCCAGTTATTGGATCTGTTTGAAGCTCACGAGTAATATCTAAGATCCTCTGAACGACAGCCGCCGCATAAGAGGGTGAGTCCCGTGCGATATAGGTAGCAATGGTGTCAACATCTTCTACTGCTTTCGATGACCAAACTACTCGATAAGCCATTTGTTTAGAAGTCCCTCGACTTGGTCTTGCGTAATCGCTGTATCTGTTTGAGCGATCGTCAAACCATGACGAACTTTCTCTAGCACATACAGATGATACTGAATATCTTCAATTGAACAATTATCTGGTAATTGATTCAAGACGGACTGGATTTTAGTTTTGATGTCACTCATGGTAATATCAGATTAATTTGAATAAAAGTTAAGAAAAGTAAACTTATTTAAGGTTTATTGCCTAGTTTCTATTGTACCCAGATTTTTAATGTAGAGGCGCAGACTGTAAAAAGCTGTTACATAAACTGACTTTTCACGGCATTTCAACCGTCTGGTTCGGCATAAAATCTTTATCAGTGAACAGTTTGTCTGCTACAGTATCTTATGAATCGTTGCTTTCAGAGCCACCATGACAAATCAACCGATTAAGAGCCAAACTGTCACCATTCCCAACGAAGATGTCATTATTGATGCCTATCTCGCCACACCAGAGACAGAGGGAGAATGGCCAGCCATTATCGTAATTCAAGAGATTTTTGGGGTCAATGATCATATTAAAGATGTCACTCAGCGCATTGCAGAACAAGGATATGTAGCGATCGCCCCAGCGATTTACCAACGACAAATTAAGGGATTTGAAACGGGATATACAGACAAAGATATTGAAATAGGCAGAGATTATAAGAATAAGACCAAAGCATCCGAATTACTCAGTGATATTCAAGCAACCATCAATTATCTCTACCAACTCCCCCAAGTAAAAGCAGAAGGAGTGGGGACAATTGGCTTTTGCTTTGGTGGTCATGTCACCTACCTAGTGGCTACCTTACCTGATATTAAAGCCACAGCGTCCTTTTATGGAGCCCAGATCCCAACTTGGTGTCCAGGGGAAGAACAACCCACTATTACCCGTACTCCAGAGATTAAAGGCACATTATACGGATTTTTTGGCACTGCTGATCCCCTGATCCCTCTTGACCATGTAGATGCAGTGGAAACAGCGCTTAAAGGGGCTAATATTCCCCATCAAATCTTCCGTTATGAGGGAGCAGATCATGGCTTTTTCTGTGATCAAAGGGCGAGTTACAATCAAGCAGCAGCCACCAACGCATGGCAACAAGTGTTAAGCTTGTATGAAAAAACACTAGGGTAATCGGGATGTTGTTGCGTTTTTTTTCCACAGTAGGGGCAATTGTTCTACTACTCAGTAGTTTAACGGGGTGTCAGGGGGTTAGAAAAGAAGAATCGGGCTTAGATCCAGACCCCATTACTCCTAAATTAGTCGATCACACCACATTAAGAACCTTAGAAAGAGAATTATACGGTGCAGTCAATCAGTATCGTCGTTCTCGTCAACTTCCTCCTCTCACTTTAGCGCCAGCAGTAAGTCAACAAGCTCGACTTTATAGTAAGCGCCTAGCAACGAAAACGGTAGCAATTGGAGAGAGTCAACTAGAAGAGAAGATTAAAACCCTACCTTTCTCCTTAAAAGTCGAAAAAGCGGCTCAAACAATTGCAATTAGTGGGGGTGATTCTAACCCTGTTGTTTCCACTGTGCAAAGATGGATTGCTAACAGCAAACAACGTCAATATCTTGAAGGAGATTACAATTCAACGGGGATTGGTATTGCTCAAGGTTTAAGTGGAGAATACTACATTACCCAAGTTTTTATCAAAGAAAGTTCCCATCCATTAACCCAAACCGTTCCCTGGGATACTTCTCTTGACCAGTGGAATACTTCTCTCGAACCGTGGAAACAGAATAATACTTTGGCGAAAAGTCCAAAAAGTAATAGACCGACTGATGCTAATTTAATCAAAATGGAGCAGGAAATTCATCGTCAAGTTAATCAATATCGTTTATCGAAACAACTTCCTCCCATGAGAATGGATGCGAGAATTAGTACTATTGCTAGGGTTTATAGTCATAAAATGGCCAGTAAACAAGCAACCTTTAGTCATGATGGCTTTGATCAACGGGTACAAGCAATGGGATCTACAGTTCCCTTAAGATCAGCCGCCGAAAATTTGGCTTATCTTAAAGGTTATCCTGATTTGGCCACGACTGCGGTACAAGGGTGGATTGATAGTCCTGGTCATCAGAAAAATATGGTAGGTGAGTTTGATGTAACTGGGATTGGGATTGCCAAAAATGCCGCAGGGGAATATTATTTTACACAGCTTTTTCTCTTACAAAAATAACGAATAATGACTGCTTTAGACAATTTTCAAGTGTGTGATCAGGATCTACCTAATGAGATATTAGATCGTTATCTACAAGGTGATGCGATCGCTGTAGATACGGAAACAATGGGACTGATTCCCCAGCGTGATCGCTTATGTTTGGTACAATTATGTGATGCAACAGGATTTGTGACTGCGATTCGTATTGTTAAAGGACAAACAGAAGCACCTAATTTAAAACAATTAATGGAAGCGGAAAATATTACTAAGGTTTTCCATTTTGCTCGCTTTGATGTTGGCCAATTGGGTCATACTTTTGGCATAGAAACTCACCCTATTTTCTGTACTAAAATTGCCAGTAAATTGGCGAGAACTTATACCTCTAGTCATGGATTAAAGGCTTTAGTATTAGAATTAATGGGGGTTGAATTAGATAAAACTTCCCAAAGTTCTGACTG
>JBFRWQ010000043.1:0-10192 GCA_051439665.1 Microcystaceae cyanobacterium
TTCGGGATTATCGACATCCCTCTTATACAGATTATTCAATAAGACAGTTACTTTCTCAAAGAATTTATGGTTTAATTTTGGGATATGAAGACTTAAATGACCATGAATATTTAAGATATGATCCTCTTTTAATGCTGGCTTTAGAAAAGCTCAATTTTATAGATAATGAAGAGAAAGGATTGGCGGGTAAAAGTACCTTAAATCGCCTCGAATATTGTCCTGAAGATGTTTTAAAGCAGAGAGAATCTCGTTATCATAAAATTGAAATGCTACCCAAAGAAATAGAAAAAGCATTTGTCGATATTTTTCTAGATTTTTATCAAACACCCCCTGACAGTATTATAATAGATATGGACGTGACTGATGACAAAGTGCATGGCAACCAAGAGGGGGCATTCTTTAATAAATACTATAAGTCAGTCTGTTATGCTCCACTGTATATATTTTGTGGTCATCATTTCAAAGAACAACAACTTGACCTATTTGCCGACCGAACTTCTACTCATCACTTTGAGAGTAATCAATTAAGACTTTGGCTATCTTCAATGGCCTATGTTTTAGTTCAAGCTTTTCGTCAACACTGTTTAAAAAAAACTCCACTTCAGAGGGCAACAGTGGGAACAATTCGTTTAAAACTTTTTAAACTAGGGGCAAGAGTTATCGTTACTGTCCGCCGAATCTTAATATCTATAGCTAGTTCTTGTCCTGCCCAAGATATTTTAAGAACGGCTTATTTACGAATAATGGCTATTCCTGAAACGGGATGATTTAGACGACTTATTGGGAACAATTACAGAAACTCCAAAGACTAAGAATACTTAGTTAAATTACCCTTGTCAAATTTCCTAATTTATGGCTTATTTACCTTTAATTATCCGACTTATTAACAGATTTTAAGCAAGAATTAACGGAAGATTTAAGAATTTTCTATTAATAGTTAAAAAAGACAATATTGACTCGTCAAAATTTTCTTTTCATTCAGTTCGTGAGAAATTCGGGTTCAGCCCCTAATTGTAAGCCTTGGATGACTTGAATGCGATCGCCGTCTATCTTTCCTAATTCTACCCGTTGACGACGAGCCATTTCCTCTTCTACCAGCCACACAGCAGGGTTATTATCAAAGGTAATCACAGCCGATTGAGGAATCATTAAGGCATTGGGCTGACGCTCTGTAATAATCTCCATTTCAATAAATTGACCCGATAATAGCTTCCCCTCTGGATTATTAACCACTGCTTCTACTGTTACAGTTCGGGTTTCCTGGTTGGTTTGGGGAAAAATACTGGTAACTTGACCTCGAATTACCTGATCAGTTCCCACAATTTTAGCCATAATCGGAGAGCCTAAGCTAATTTTCACGGCATCTTGTTGTGATACGTTAGCCTGTAATCTAATTCGACTATAATCTCCAATTTTGATAATTCCTATCCCAGGTTGTACCACCATCCCTGGATCCACCAATCTTTCCTGTACAATGCCCGTAAGGGGAGAAGTAATTTGACTATAACTCCTCATCACCGAAGCTGTGGCCACTTTAGCTTTAGATTGTTGAACTTTTGCCATATCGTTGACGACTTGGGCTTCTAAACGAACCATTTTGGTTTTTGCTTCTGCTAATAAGGCTTTTTTTGCCCTTACCTCACTTTCTACAATGTCATAATCATCTTGGGCGATCGCTCCTTCTGTGACTAACATCGCAAAACGATCTAAGCGCCTGTTTAAATAGGACAAATCTGCTTCAATTTGTTTAATCGCATTTTTCTGTTCCAATACCTCTATACGACTTACTTCTAAGGCCGTTCTCATGGTATCTGCTTCTGCTTGTGCTTCAGCTACTTCGGTTACTAATTCACTGGCGCTGACATAAGCAAGAGTTTGGCCAGACTCAATGCGATCGCCAGTATAAACAGAATAATCAGTTAATTGTCCTGCAACCCTTGGATAAACGGTTACCACTTGATAAGGCTCAATTGTCCCTGTATATTTAACACTAGCTTCTAATAGAGTTGTTTTAATTTGTTCTACTGTTACAGGCGTAGGATTAAATGAACCATCCACCGCCATCATTTCATCATGAGACATTCCATGTCCACTATGATCCATTGTCGAGGTAGCTGGTTTAAATTGGTTGCTAACAAAGAGAATTCCCCCCGTTAACAGGGCGAAAACACCTAATCCTAAAACTTTCTTAATGATCATAAGCAGAGAGAAAATCACTAAATCACTGCGTTCATCTTGTAAGGATGACAGAACAATATGAAATTAAGATGAAACGATTAAAAGTTGTTTTGTACTACTAAGGAGTTAGATTTAATCTCAACTAAGCGTGAAAAGAGATAGATTTTCCTGCTGATCATCCAATCGAGAGATCCCAGATCCGAGATCGTTCTCCCAAAGATAGGGAAACCTTGCTAAGATAATAAAATAGCTAACTTATTATTTTTATTTATTTCTTACTTCTAGTTTGTATTTCTTCTATGAATAATCCTGATAATAATGGATGCCCATATCCTAAAGATAGGATATCTATTTTTGTGGATGGCAACAATATGTTTTATGCTCAACAAAAAAATGGATGGTTCTTCGATCCTCGTCGAGTTCTAGACTATTTTACCGATGATCCTTCCGTGAATTTAATTAATGCTTTTTGGTACACAGGTCTCAAAGATTCCCAAGATCAACGGGGCTTTCGAGATGCTTTAATTAGTTTAGGTTACACGGTTCGCACTAAAATTTTAAAGGAATATTATGATGATACCTCTGGACGCTATTCTCAAAAGGCTAACTTAGATATTGAGATAGTAGTAGATATGTTTAACACAGTAGAGCAGTATGATCGAGTGGTACTTTTTAGTGGAGATGGGGACTTTGAGCGAGCGATCGAACTCCTGCGCTCGAAAAATACCCATATTACCGTGGTTTCTACTGAGGGAATGATCGCCAGGGAATTAAGAAACGCAACAGATCGCTATATTGATCTTAATAATATTCGCAATTCCATTGAAAAAAATGATTACAGTTTTTAATTTTCTACCTTAATTACTATGACAAATTATCAAGCAGAAAGTCGAGAATGGTGGGTTGAACGATGGCTAGAATTACTCGATTCCTATCGTTTTAAAAAGCGCTTAGAAAGAGCCAGAAATTATGCAAGAGAAGGAAATGTCTTAAGCATTGATTTTGACCAATCTAAGGTTTTCGCCCAAGTCCAGGGGAGTGAGGTTGAGCCTTATCAAGTCTCTATGTCTTTGGAGCCATTTACTGATGAAGACTGGGATTATGTCGTTGATACCCTATCTCAGAAAGCGCTCTTTTCTGCCCAATTATTAGCAGGAATTATGCCGGATAATATTGAAAAAGTATTTGAACAAAATGGTTTAAGTCTCTTTCCCTTTCGCTTAGGGGAAGTGCGATCACGCTGTACCTGTCCCGATAAAGCCAATCCTTGTAAACATATTGGGGCGGTTTATTATCAATTAGCAGATCGCTTTAGTGAAGATCCTTTTGTAATTTTTCAATTGCGAGGAAGAACCAAAGAAGAAATTTTAGAAAAGTTACGAGAAAAGCGCTATCAAGTCAGCGCTAGTCAAGGAGATACACCAACAAAAGCTAACTCTCCTCAACTAAAGCAAAAGAGAAAAACTCAGAAAAAGACTTCCTTAGAAGATATCAGAAAATTCTGGCAATATGATGAACCCTTAGATTCTTCTTTAGTTGTTATTGTTCCGCCCACTGAACAACAAAGTCTATTAACCGTAATTGGTAAAATTCCTCTGCCCTATGAAGATGCAAATTTAGTCACCCAATACCTGCAACAAGTTTATCAAACCACCCAACAACGGGCAATGATAGCTGCCTTAAATCAAGATGGTAGTTAACAATCATGGTAAAATAGGCATGAGAGTGATCCTTTAAACTGTAGGGTGGGTAAAGGCTGATCAGTTAATCATTATGAGGAATTACGCCGTCCCTTAATCGATCTTGTGCAAAATGCCACGTTAACAAGACAACCTTTTACTGACAAACAACAATGGCAAGAATATTGTCAATAGGTTTATGGACGTAAACTTGAAGAAATGATTCCTAATTTGAGTGAATCACTTGTTAAACTTGCTGTTACTTAATGAGGTCACTATGTCATTATCAATTTGGAGTTATAAACCCTGGTGGTGTCAACCTTGGACAATCCTACTGACGGGAATTAGTATATCAGGGGGAAGTTGGGGACTATTCCACAGAATCTGGCTTACTTCCCTAGTTTCTGGTGGTATTATGCTATGGTGGTTTGTTTTTTTGATCTGGGTTCCCTACTTGTTTAAGCAGCAACAGATCAATCAAACAGATGGAAGAGATATGACACCAAATCCGACTTATAAAACCTAGTTTTGGTAGAGATGGGGAAGAGGGGGGAGTGTGGGGAGTGTGGGGAGATTATTGCCCAGAGAGTGATAACTGGGTTTTGTTAACCAGATTTGGTATGACATCCTAACTCTTCTCAAACGAAAAGTTTAAATTGTAGGGTGGGCAAATTTGGGGAAGCCTTTAAAACTAACGAGAAATTTATGTGCGTTGCCCACCTTGCTAACTAATACCAAATCCAACTTATAAATCCTAGTTTTCCTTTTTAGCCTGAAACCCTCCTGCCTCCTGTCTTCTGCCCCCTGCCTTGCCTCATTGATAATTGGGTTTTGTTAACGGGATTTGGTATAACTATCTTACACAAAAAGCGATCGCTAACCTGATACTGAGTTGCATCAAATCATCGATTTAATTTGAGCAACAAACGCCTCATGATCGACAACTGGTTTAGAAATGTAGCCATCAGCCCCACTTTCTGTGAGAAAATGTTCCTGATCCCCTTCCATTGCATGAGCAGTCACTAGAATAACAGGTAATGTCGCTGTGACAGGATTAGATTTTAACATTTGTGTAATATTAATACCATTAACAGATTCCCCTGCAAACCGACTATTTTTTAAGGATATATCCATCAAAATCAAATCTACTTGCTTATTTTCTGCTAAATTTAACACCTCTTGAACATCTTCTGTTCCTTTAACCTCCATTCCTCCCCGTTTAGTCAAAATTTTAGAAAATATTCGGTAGTTCATCGGATCATCTTCAACAATTAAAATGGTGGTCATCTGGATGACTCCTACAAATACTCAGTTCAATCTACTTGCATTATAGTGAACAATAATTATAACAATTCCCATTGCTGTGAAGTGTGGTTAAAATAATATAAAGAATCATAACAGGAGATAAAAACAAGGTGACAACAAAACCTAATTGGTTAAGAGTAAAAGCACCCCAATGGCAACGAGTCGGGAGTGTTAAAGAAATATTGCGAGATTTATCCCTCAATACCGTCTGTGAAGAAGCCTCTTGTCCCAATATCGGCGAATGTTTCCAAGCAGGAACCGCCACCTTCCTCATTATGGGACCCGCTTGTACTCGTGCTTGTCCCTATTGTGACATTGATTTTGAGAAAAAACCCCAAGCATTAGATCCATTTGAACCCCTAAACCTAGCAGAAGCAGTCAAACGGCTTAAACTAAATCATGTAGTTATTACCTCTGTCAATCGAGATGATTTAGTCGATGGAGGTGCATCCCAATTTGTACGCTGTATTGAGGAAATTCGCAAGGTATCGCCCTCTACAACCATTGAGTTATTGATTCCAGACCTTTGTGGCAATTGGCAAGCCTTAGAGACGATTTTAGCAGCAAAGGCAGAAGTATTAAATCACAATACAGAAACCATTCCCCGACTCTATCGTAAGGTACGTCCTCAAGGAAATTATCAGCGATCGCTTGAACTCTTACAAAGAAGCCGAAAGATTGCCCCTTGGGTTTATACAAAATCGGGCATTATGGTAGGCTTAGGGGAGCAAGATGCAGAAGTACGCCAAGTCATGCAGGATTTACGCTCAGTTGATTGTGATATTCTTACTATTGGTCAATACCTACAACCCACTGAGAAGCACTTAGGCGTTCAAGACTTTGTTACCCCCGAACAATTTGAAGAATGGCGCATTTATGGCGAAAGTTTAGGCTTCTTACAAGTTGTCTCTTCCCCTCTCACTCGTAGTTCCTATCATGCAGGAGAAGTAAGAAAATTAATGGCAAAGTACCCTAGAACAATAATTAGTTAACAGTGATTATTATCAAAATGAAATGTCTAAGCGCCTATCTAATGGAACGTTAACGATTGAAGAAAAAAGAAAAGAAGCCTTAACCATTGCTAAACGCTGTATTAATGTGTTAGAGAAAGACTTTATGGCCAAAAAAGTCATTTTATTTGGCTCTTTAAGAGGGGATGCACCTTGGCACGAAACATCTGATATTGACTTAGCTGTTACAGGACTCTCTGAAGACAGATGGTGGGAAGCTTACGGCGTAATAGAAAAAATGATGCCCAATTGGTTAACATTTGACTTAGTTTCTCTAGAAAAAGCGCCCTCTTATCTACGAGATTATATCTTACAAACTATTCCTATGCCTGATAACCCTTATCTTGTGCTGAAAGAGCGTTTAGAGCTAGAAACCCTTGCTTTAGATGAAACTGTTAATACCCTCTCATCTTTGCTCAAACAAAGCAATAATATACCAGAAATCGCTCTCATTCCCGCTTTAGCAAGTTATATTACTGATTTCTATACAATTTGTGAACATCTTAGCGAAAGAGTGGCTATCTCCCTAGATGATGGACTACCACAAGGTGATAATTGGCATCAACAATTATTACGCCAAGTAGCAAATACAGGAATTAATGGTCGTCCACCTTTGTGGGAAGGTTCTTTGCTGTTAGATTTAGATGAATATCGTAAATTTCGCCATCTTAATCGTCACAATTATAACTTTAAATTGCAATCTGACAGAGTATTGACTTTAGCACAAAAAGTTGATCCCGTTGCCAATCAGGTAAAACTTGCTGTCAACCAATTTAATCAATGGTTATTGCAGCAAGCTTAACCGAACAGTATTGCAATCCGACTGAAAACCAATTGCTATTGGCTAATAGAAGTCGTTATCTAAAGAAAACTTTCCCAAGCAAAAATAGATGATTCAATACTCTGCTATCAATTGCTGATTGTAGGGTGGGCTTCGCCCACCACCACTGATCAACCCTAAATTTCAGGATCAGCCGAGGGATTAACCTCAGATTCAGCCTCTTGGGTTTGCTCTAACATCCGTTGCTGTTGTAGCCGTTTGAACTCTTCGGCTGCATCATTCAAACCATTACGGGTATCCTCAGCAAATTCCGCACCGTTTCTACCCCGTCGAAAATTAGCATTATGAATGAGTTGCATGGGATCAAAGCCACCACCAAAGGTACTTTCTCCCATTGAATCTACCTCATTCTTTTGAAAATTTCCATCAGTATTAGGTTTTAGCAAACCTTCCCCATAATCTTCTGTTTGGGCAAAGCTAACGGACGTAAACCCTAACATGAGAGTGGCAACACTGGTTAAAAGCAAAGATGTTTTCATAATCGACTCCTCAATCTAATAGTTGATAGTTAATAGTTAATAGTTAATAGTTATTTTCTACATTGTTCGCCAATAACTAAAATATACTGCTAACTGTTAACTGATCATTGTCTAAGCAAAACGACGACGTAATAAAGGTTGAATTGCTAATAATATTAACGCAGCAAAGGCCAAAAGGATAAGCAGTACCCCAGTAAAATTAATCTCTGCCCAAGGGGTTACTAATACTGGACTATTCCAAGTCCATGACCCATTAAGATAAATATAACGAATCGGTTCAATAGCGTAGGTCAAAGGATTGAGACTGGCAACCACTTGTAACCAGTTTGCCATGAAGGAAAGGGGAGCAAGAGCAGTACTGGCAAAGAGTAAGGGTAAATTGGTCACAAAAATGACAGCAATTAACTCAATATGCCCTGGTAAAGCAAAGGCTAACCCTAAACTGAGGGCAGTTACCCCTAAAACAATTAAAAAGACAATCAGAGCAATTGCCCCTAAACCGACTAAATTAGGTAATCCTGCTCCTAAGAAGGCACTAGCAGCTACAATAACGGCTGTTTGAATTAAACTAAGAGCGATAATGTAAACCGTAGAAGCAGCAACAATCGAATAACGGGAAGACAAAGGTGCAACCAAAAGACGGTTTAAAAAGCCAAATTCTCGGTCAAACATCACAGGAAGTCCTGCATTAAGCGCTCCAGAAAAGGCAGTAAAGACAATGATACCAGGGGCTAAAAATTGAGCATAATTCAAATCATTGCCAAATAATCCTTGAGGTGCGTTGTAAAATAAAGCACCAAACAGAATAAGCCACATAAACGGCTGAATAATCCCTGCCATCAAGGTAGAAGGTCTTCTTTGCAATTGGATAAATAACCGCTTTGTCATGGCGGTGGTTTCTTGCAAGAATTCTCCTAATTGACTGCTAGGCGCATCAACAGAGGGCTTTAGTAAAGAATTGGGGTTAAGGGGAGTATTGATCAGACTTTGACTCATCGTAATTCTCTATGGTGTAAGGAATAATGACAACTGATTGATCGTTGATCTTTAATTTAGCAAATGTGTTGAGCGATCGCTATAAAGGAATATCTCCGTATGCTATTTTAATTGAAAAAGCGGATTGAATCTCTCTCTGAATTATTTTATTGGCTTTCATCTATTAAAAATAAGATTTTTCTTGACAAATTGAGAGGGGGGGGGTATGGTGGAGGCTGTTTATCTTTTCTCAAGAGTAAGCACTGGGAATAATATCCACTTTTCACTGCAATTAACCATAAGATTAATTTTTGGAAAAATGATCAACAAGTCTGCATTAACCGCCCTTACCCTTTTCGGTGTCTCTGCGAGTACCCTTTTAGGTCACTGTTTTTAGTTTATAATCAACAAAACTCAATTATTTAACTGATACCCAGTTTATGGACAATATCAAGATCATTGTAGAAAAGCATACGGACGGCTATATTGCCTATCCCTTAAACGTGCAGGGAATTGTCATTGGAGAAGGAGAAACCTATCAAGAAGCCTTAGAGGATGCTCAATCTGCACTGCGCTTTCATATTGAAACTTTTGGGGAAGAAGTCTTGGATAACGATTCGCCAATTATCGAAGCATCAATTGTGGAAGTGAGTCTTCAAAATGCCTAAATTCCCTGTTGATGCACCCAAAGAAAACGTCTTAAAAGCCCTTAAAAGATTGGGGTTTGAGATAGTTAGAGAAGGGGAACATATTTCTATGGTAAGAGACAATCCAGATGAGACAAGTACCCCCTTAACCTTACCCAATCACCGTCAAATAAAGGGTTCAACTTTACGACGTATCTGTACTCAATCGGGTATCACTCGCCAAGACTTCTTAGATGCTTATTACAGAAAATAGCTGGTAACTGATTACTGTACAAAAAAAGGTTAGGACATTCTGGATCTCAGCAAACCCAGTCAGGGCTTCCTTTTGACTTTTGCCTTTTGCCTTGTGCGTAGCACTATATTTGCCCACCCTACAAAACTATTAATCATTATAATCATTCTCAACCCATCGTTACAAGGTGAAATCATCACCCCAATATTCAGCATATCCTTAATAATTACAGATTAATCTAATATTCTGTCCTGTGGATAATTGCTTAACCCGTCGAGTCTCTCCCTCATCTGCTTTATCGGCTTATATCAAGCAAAAAAACGGCGATTCATTGACAAATTATGAGGGGGGGTAGGATACAAGTGTTTATCTTTCCTTAAGGGCAAGGTTAACTATTAATTAACGAATTTCTTGGTTATTCATTACCAAACAAGATTGATTGCAATGAAAACTTTAACCACTTTAACCAAACCCACCCTCTTAGCAACCAGTATCGCATTAGGCTTAGGAACATCTTCTGCGCTAGCGGCTGATTTTCGTTCTACCTATACCTTTGCTGATACAGCGACTCCCACCGTTAATACCGTCATTGTCAATTTCTCCACCGATGTCACTTCTGGGATAATTGACGAGAGTGATCTTACCGCTTGGTCAATTGAACTACTAAACGGTACAACCTCCTTATATCTCGATAATGTGATTGTTAGCGGTGTCGTTCAACCGATTGGGGGTGTTAGTCGGGCATTATCTGGGATTGACTTCGATTTTAATCTCGATACCTTAGAATATACTGAGGTCTTTGACAATGATCTTTTTGGTGCCCAACCGGATGCTACTGGCGTTACC
>JBFRWQ010000044.1:0-2718 GCA_051439665.1 Microcystaceae cyanobacterium
GGCTAGACAGTCCCCTTGTCAAGGCGAAAGAGTGAGTAATGATAGAAATGATAGAATAGTTAAATTTTCCTGTTGGATTACTTACTCATGTAAATTCATCAGATACAATATCGTAAAGGTTCACATAGGAGATGAAAATGAGTCTAAGCTCAAAAAATCAAACTAGGCTGTGTTGCGGGATGGGACTAATTGTTGCTACTTTGTCTCTAGGGATCTCCTCTGTGACAGTTAACGCAGCAACTTTAACACCACAGCTTTCTTTAGCAGGGGACATCCTAGAAGAAAATAATTTCGTTTTTTCAACCAACCTTATTGATTTTGAGGGTGTGGTTGCTCAAAATTTTGCGACTCCTTCATCTGATCTGAGTAGCCTTGATGATCTGTTGATGGCATTCAATACCCCTGAGCAGTCAATGTCAACCAAAGCATCCTTAGACTGGAAGAAGGTGTTTAATTCCTTTAGTCAGCTACGCTTCAGTGTTCCGAAATTGGGAGGAAAAGGAGGTGAACTAGCTATCTTAGCTCAAGTAGATGCTGATAATATTATGCAGGGTCTCTATGATTTTTCTCCTACGAAAGAAACTGCTCAAGAAAGTAATTCCTTGAGCTTTGCAGCTAATTCTTTGCTCAATTTTGGCAATAACAATGATAGTAATCTTTCTTGGGCTACGGTTGGCATGAGAAGTGGTACTGTTGCTGGGGGTAAGGGTGGTCTTGTAGCACGAGAATCAATTCGAGCAGAATATACGAAACTTTGGCAAAATAATACGGATGCTCGTTGGGATTTAATCCCCACCAATGTTAGTCGCACCGAAGTAACTACCATGAAAGGTGGTTCGGCCTCTCATATCAGTCAAATGGATAAACATCTCACGACAAAAGTAGGTACCAGTTTTAGCTTAATGCCTAAAAATAATCTGCCGACGGCAATGAATCTAAAAGATGATTATCTAAAAACCAGCCCTATGTTAAATCGGGATTTTGCCAATGCTCGTTTGCAGGTAACACAAGACGTTCGTAGCAGTTTACGAAATGCTGCCCAAAAAGAAAGCCAGAGATTGGTTGAGTTACAACAGAAGGGACAAAACAAACAACCCTTACAACCACGCCGGCCTAGATATTAGAGACAGAAGTTCGACAGTGTGGCATTTTGATTCAGTTAGGCTCGTAAGCAGTACACAGTGTATTGGGTTGCTGTTGGTTAGCCCTCAGCACAATTTGGGCGATTTGGGCTATAGTGGGTAGAATCACCAAACCATTACGTTAAGGAATTGGCCAAGTTAACATCCCAATGGTAATGTTCACCCTCTAATATGCTCAGTAATCTCTGTAAACTTCTTCTATTGCAATTAAATACCACTCAGGCTGTCGGGCTTCAGGGATTACTCGCTCAAGGTGAGATAGGGTTAATGAATCAAGAATTGCGCTTTTGTCTCACTCAAGCGACTACCTTGACGCAAGGTGTGGAACAGCTAAATAAAGAAAGATTTGATCTGATTCTGATTGAGCTTAGATTAGAACAAGAGTCAGATCTTGAGCCCTTGCTTCATATTCGTGAAACCTTTCCTCATATTCCCATTATTCTCTTAGTAGAAAATGAGGCGGAAATGATGATTATTCGTGCGTTTCAAGGGGGAGCAGATAGCTGTTTATCCACCAAAAACATAGATAGTCGGTTACTGATTCATGAAATTCGGCTGGTTTTAGAGCGCCAAAACTATCGTCTTCGCATTGAACAGCAACAACAAGAAAAGAGACAACAACAGGAATTTGAAGATTTAGAACATTTAGGTGGGGTTTCTGCGTCTATTACTGCTAGACTCTATGGTGTTGTTCCCCTACGGGAAAATAGTCCTGAACTTTTTGCCCAAATGTGTCAAGATTATGGAAAATTGCTTGATCTTGCCCTTGAACAACGGGCTTATCGGGTAGAGTATGAGATTTCTGGGCAGTTGAGGGAATTAGCCGATAAATTAGGCTTTCTCAAAGCGAGTCCCAAAGATATTATTGATTTACACACTAATACAATAAAAGGTAAAACCAAAGATGTCACCTTAGCCAAATCACAAGCCTATATTTTTGAAGGTCGCATTATGGTACTAGAATTAATGGGGTATTTAACCTCCTTTTATCGAAAATATTACATTGGATTAAGTAATATAAAAATACTAGGTTCATCGTAGTCAAACTAATCTTTATGAGTCAATATATTCTAAGGCTATACATTACGGGCAATTCGAGGCGATCGCAAATGGCGATCACTAATCTATTTCGTATTTGTCATGAGGAACTAAAAGATCAATATACAGTGGAGATCATTGATGTGTTGGAGCATCCCCAAAAAGCAGAGCAGGAGAAGATTTTAGTGACTCCTACCCTCATTAAGCAACTTCCCCCTCCTTTACAGCGCATTATTGGTGATATGTCTAATACTCAGAAGGTTTTGTTAGGACTTGATTTAATTTCTAGCGAGTAAGTGGGTAAGGTGGGCAAAGCACATCAGTTTCTTGTTCGTTTCAAAGGTTTCTCAGGCTTTACCCACCCTACAGTTTAAGATTTAAAATTTTATACACTTAAACACCGTTCCACTGTAATAACAACAGATTGGGATAATGCGTCTAAATCATAGCCCCCTTCCAAGCCAAACACAATGTTAGGGGTAATATCTAATAAGTAATCGGTAAAAAGCCCATAATCTTCGGGGTTTAAGGCCATACT
>JBFRWQ010000045.1:0-3837 GCA_051439665.1 Microcystaceae cyanobacterium
TTGACTTATTAAACACGCGATACTTCAAAGCAAGTCCAACCCGTAGAGTCTGGATACCAAAACCAGGAAGGGATGAAAAGAGACCTCTTGGAATCCCCACAATGTACGACCGTGCATTACAAGCACTGGTTAAGTTAAGTATGGAACCAGAATGGGAAGCACGTTTTGAACCTAATAGCTATGGTTTTAGACCAGGACGGTCAACACATGATGCTATTGCAGCCATTTACCTCAGCATCAATAAAAAATCTAAATATATATTGGATGATGATATATCTAAGTGTTTTGACCGGATTAACCATGATGCGCTGTTGAGAAAAGTAGGTCAAACACCTTACAGACGATTAATTAAAAAATGGCTAAAGTCTGGGGTGTTTGACAATAAGCAATTCTCAAACACTGTTGAAGGTACACCACAGGGAGGGGTTATATCACCTTTACTAGCAAACATCGCCTTACACGGTATGGAAGAAAGGCTTATGGAATTTGCCAAGACCTTGGATATGAAAGATAACAGGGGACAGCAAATATGTCAAAGAGACAAATTAAGAAGTCTCTCTTTAATACGCTACGCTGATGACTTCGTTATCCTACATGAAGATATCAAAGTAGTGCTACAAGCAAAAGCCTTAATACAGGAATGGTTAAGCCAGATAGGATTGGAACTAAAACCAGAAAAAACTAAAATTGCCCACACCTTGGAAGAATATGAAGTAAATAAACCCGGATTTGATTTCCTAGGATTCACAGTTAGGCAATGGAAAGTTAAGTCAACCAAACAAGGATTCAAGACGCTGATTAAACCGTCTTCTAAGAGTATCAAAACTCATTATCGGAAATTGGCAAATATATGTGACTCATACAAAAATGCCCCCACTAAAGCAATAATCGCTAAAATGAATCCGGTAATAAGAGGGTGGGCTAACTACTTCTCTGCCGTAGTTAGCAAAGAGGTATTCAGCAAAATTGATGACCTCTTATGGGTAAGACTACGAAGATGGGCAGTTAGAAGACATCCAAAAAAGTCAGCTAAATGGGTAAAGAAAAAGTATTTTCCCAAGGTTAACAAAACCAGAAACTGGGAACTTAACGATGGTGAATATATACTAAACCGACACTCAGACGTATCTATTGAAAGACACGTCAAAGTGAAAGATAATAAATCCCCTTATCACGGCGATTGGACTTATTGGAGTAGTAGGATTGGCAAATATCCAGGCGTAAGGAAAGAAGTCACAACACTGCTAAAACGGCAGAAAAATAAATGCGCATTTTGTGGACTAACCTTTAGACCGACTGACCTCATGGAAGTTGACCATATAAAACCAAGGTCTGAAGGTGGTGACAACACACTCAAAAACAAACAACTGTTGCACCGACATTGCCACTTAAATAATTGATAATTGATAATTGATAATTTAAAGATAGTTTTCATTATCCATTATTCATTATCCATTATCCATTAGAGCAGGGATGTGCCCATGAAAAAGGGACGTTTAAGAGAGGAGCCGTGTGAGGTGAAAGTCTCACGCACGGTTCTGAAGACGAGTCTGGTAAGGTAACTTGCCTGGCTTAGTTTAACAACTGGTTAAGTTATTTAACTTCTGTTCCACTTCAGAGTGAGAGGCAAAAGTTTCAGGTAGGTGTTGACCATCAATCTCGTGAAACTATAAATGTGTTTCCCATTCAATATAGTCATGCTCGTTGTTGTTCTCTATTGCGTATGGGTGAACGGGATGGTCTGATTACTCTTGCTGCGACAACTCTAGAAAACTCTAGTCAATTTTGGTTCATTCCAACTCCTAACCCCATACCCTGGCAGAAATCTAACGGAGAATTACAATTTTTACATGATGCTGAATATGAATTAATTGGGGAAATTGCGTCTACCCTAGATTACATATACTGTGTTTCCAGCGCCAAAAAACCTATAAATTGGGAAAAGGTAGCTAATTATCTTAGTACCGCTTTTCAAACTTTTTACCGTCAGTGTCGTATATGGGGTGAGGTGAAAGTGGAAATCCCCAAATTAGCACAAGCTAGATTAGGTTTAGTTTTGGCAACTCAGTCTGTCCTGAGATTTTTATTAGAAGAAAGGTTGGCTAGGAAAGCACCTTTAGAACTTTAGTTGAGCCTTCTAATTTTCAGGGTGTTGAAAATCAAACTAAAATGAAAAACACATGATAATAATTAATAATTAATTATTGATGGCGTTGCTAAACTAAGGGATGAATATTTGCAGAAAAGGTAAATCCCATCTTTTACTTCCTCTTTCTCTGAAAGAAAAATTTATCCCACACTCTATGCAACACCCACTTTTTTGGCTCCCAAAAAGCACTTGCCTTTACCTCAAAGTTGGCCTTTGACCCCCGCTCTCCCGCAGGGGAGCTGAGAGATGAGAAAACCAATCAATGTTGCTGATTTACACATAGTATGTCTAAATCTAACATTTAGAAAATTAATAAGTAGATGGTTGATGCATCGTACAAATTTAGGTTTTACCCAACACAGGAGCAGGAAATTCTGCTGAGTAGAACTTTGGGTTGTGTATGTTTAGTCTATAACAAAGCTTGAGCTGCAATAAATCAAGCCTGGTATTAAAACAAATAGCCAGGTAGGGGCGATGCGCGCATCGCCCCTACAAGCAAACCTCAACTATGCTTACCTGATGGAAAAAACAAGAAGATTTAGATTTCCTGACTGAAGTTAGCAGTGTTCCATTGCAGCAAGGCGGTAGTCCATTTACAAACAGCTTTCAATAACTTTTTTAGTGGACGGACTAAATATCCTACCTTCAAGAAAAAGCGTATGGGGTGGTAGTGCTGAATTTACGCTGATCAGGATTTAGATGGAAAGATGGCCAACTATATTTAGCCAAATGTGCAGAACCATTACCCATTAGATGGAGCAGGCAACTAGCAGTAGGTTGTCAACCTAGGGCGTGTCATCAATTAAAGCCCACATTTCGCACTTCAAAATGTAGTACATAAATAGCTTAAGAGAGCGATATAGCTGCGGCTAGGCTCCGCCAACGTGATTAATTAAGTATTAATACGATTTGATATACTCCCGACGTTGCCCTTCTATATCCCCCCTTTCAAAGGGGGGTTAGGGGGGATGGACAAAGCGGGATTCTTCAGCCTGGGAAACCCTGGCCACTGTTTCGTGTGAGGTGATGTCGGACCCCTGTTTTGACCTTATATAATAACAAAATGTACCTAGGGCGTGTAATCAATTAAAGAGGTTGACATTAAAAGTATACTATGCTTATGAAGAATAACTAGAGGAATCATAAAAAAGGACTGCTCTAAATGACTAGACGTTATGGCTTGCGGGATGACCAATGGGAACGGATTCAAAATCTACTACCAGGCCGTGAAGGAACTGTAGGCAGGACTGCCACAGACAACCGCCTCTTTGTTGAAGCTGTTTTATACAGGTATAGAGCAGGAATTCCTTGGAGAGACTTACCAGAAAGATTCGGGTACTGACCCGTTCGTCCATACCCGTTTTAGTCGTTGGAGCAGTTCAGGGGTATGGGAAAGGCTATTTCAAGCTCTAGCTGAGGATTCAGATAACGAATACGCCATGATCGATGCCACTATTGTTCGTGCTCATCAACATAGTGCAGGAGCCGCATATAGTAGTGCACAACAGGAAGATATAGGCCGTAGTTAAAGGAGCTGATTGCTAGTCTTAAAATCCCTGGAAATTTCCGGTAAATACTTACAAAAAAAGACTCTGGCATTGACACATTTCCCAAAATAGTTTTTCATAAGAAAAAGGAAGTGATGAAAATGTATGCAATCAAGTTAGAATTAAAGCTTAATAACAAGG
>JBFRWQ010000046.1:0-4595 GCA_051439665.1 Microcystaceae cyanobacterium
GGATTCTGATGCAGAGGTTCGGAGTGGAGTGTCGAGAAATCCCAATACTCCTATTAGCATTTTAGAAATCTTAGCTTATACTTGTAAGAATTTAACAGTCCATGCCATCAATCCAAGTACGCCTATAATCGCTTTAGAAATCTTAGCTAAAGATTCTAATCAATGGATTCGCAGTGCAGTGGCATCAAATTCTCATACTCCAATAAGCACTTTAGAAATCCTAGCCCAAGATTCTAGTGTAGCGGTTCGTCGTAGAGTGGCATCAAATCCTCATACTTCTATTAGTATCTTAGAAATCTTAGCTAAAGATTCTCATCTAGGGGTTCGGAGTGGAGTAGCATCAAATTCTCATACTCCTATTAGTCTCTTAGAAATATTAGTAGCCGACTCTTGGGGGGTTCGCTATGCAGTTACTAAAAATCCAAATACTCCTATCAGTGCCTTAGAAATCTTAGCTCAAGATTCGGACACAGAGGTTTGTAGAGTTGCCTCAAGCAGATTAAAAAAAACTTAAATAATCTCTCCCTAACAATCCTTTGTTTTTATCGGAGTAAAAGCGCTATTCCCTATCTTAATCTATAATGAGAATATTCTTGAATTCACGTCTGTCCTAATTGCCATGAAGACGCACCCTTTAGCCCTTGAACAAGAAGCCCAAAATGAAGATACCTCCCCTGAGAGATTAGCAGAATTAGCTCAGATGAGTGATAGTTTAGCTTATTTAGTGGCTCAAAATGTGAATACATCACCAGAGACATTAAGACAATTAAAAGTAAGTAAGAATCAAGAAATTATTAGATCTATTGTGAGAAATCCTAATACTCCAACTGAGCTTTTAATAGAATTGGGTTCAGATTTTCCTGATGAATTAGGCAAAAATCCCATTCTAGATTTATGGTTATTAGAAGAGCATCATCCTTTATTATCCAATTCTAGTAGGAAGATAGAATCACAATTAAAACGATTAGCATCTAATCGAAATACTCCTGTTAGTTTATTGAAAATTTTAGCCAATAATTCTAACAAATATGTTCGCAGTAAAATAGCTAAAAATCCGAATACGCCTATAAGTGCTTTAGAAATCTTAGCTCAAGATTCTAATGAATATGTTCGCCGTACATTATTGCAATATTCTTTCAGAAAAATTATGCCTTTTAATGTCTTAGCAATCTTAGCTAAAGATTCTGAGACAGAGATTCGCCGTCTAGTGGCTGCTAGGCCGCAAACACCTGTTACTGTTAGTCTCTTAGAAATGTTAGCCAAAGATTCTGATGCTAAAGTTCGCCGTGAAGTGGCTGATAATTCCCATACCCCTATTAGTCTCTTAGAAATGTTAACCAAAGATAGCGCTTATCAAGTTCGTAACAGCGCTTCAGCTAATTTAGAAAAACGTCAAACCCAACCCCAATCAAATGACTGAAAACCTCGAAAAAATCATCAGTGCATCTCGCCTTCGAGTTCGCCAAAAGTCCCCTTTCTTTGCCACCTTATCCCTCTTTGCTAACTATAAACCCTCTTACTCCATTCCTACCGCAGCCACTGATGGTAAAGACATCTACTTTAACCCTGATTTCTTGTTATCTTTAAGCAAATCACAACAAGATGGGTTACTCTTACATGAACTACTCCATGCAGCCTTACTTCATACTATCCGTAGAGGAACAAGAGAAGAGTATTTATGGAATATTGCAGCCGATATTGTGGTTAATGGTTTAATCGTCGAACAAAATCAATTTGAATTACCACAAGGTGGAATTCGTAAGCCTGAATGGGAGAAAATGAGTGTTGAAGAAATCTATGAATTATTGTTAAAAAACACTATAAAAATACCATTAAATAATCCTGACTTGTTATCGCAACCACCTGAAGATTGTCGTGGAAATTCACAGAGTAAACAGTCTAATTCTTCTCAAAATAAACAAGGAAATGAATCTGAGGAACAAGACTCTAATTCTTCCCAGAATCAAGATTCTGATAGTTTAACAGAAGCAGGGAAAGAAGAATTAAAAGCTCATTGGCAAAATGCCTTACAACAAGCAGCCGTTATTCAACGGACCAAAAGTCAGGGATATTTACCCGCAGGAATTGAACGACAACTACAGGAATTATCTCAATCTCAAATTGATTGGCGTAGTTACTTATGGCGCTATTTAGTGCAAACCCCTAATGATTTTCAAGGCTATGATCGCCGTTTTGTCAGCCGAAAATTATACTTGGATGTCATTGCAGGACAATCTGTTCAAGTCTTTGTTGCAGTGGATACCAGTGGCTCAATTGGTAACCAAGAATTACAATTATTCTTAAGCGAAGTTGTCGGTATTTTAGGTGCCTATCCCCATATTAAATGCGATCTATATTATGCTGATGCTGCCGCTTATGGTCCTTATCCCATAAATGCTAATACACCTATCCCTAAACCACAAGGGGGTGGGGGAACATCCTTTGTTCCATTTTTTGACAAAGTAGAAGAAAACCGAGATCCTAATCTAGAGGGAGTCTGTGTTTATCTAACTGATGGTTATGGCACTTTTCCTAACTCAAAACCTGATTTACCCACTCTTTGGGTGATTACACCAGGAGGATTAGAGATTAGTCAAATTCCCTTTGGAGAAGCGGTTAAATTGATCGATTGATGCAATTAAAATAAAAACAATAGATTGTGCGTTAATTCTCTGATTTGATGGGCGAAGCCCATCCTACAAATCTAGGTTTTATAGCCCTATACAAAAAGGTTAGGATAGTTAAGATCTGTGAAACCCTTGGACAGCTTACTCCTGCCTCCTGCCCCCTGCCTCCTGCCCCCTGCCTTGTGCGTAGCACTATATCAGTCAGATTTGCTATCTTCTGTATGGGTCAACACGGGTAAGGTATATAAAGGAATCGTAAACGTCACCGTTGATCCTAACTCTTCACCCATACTAAAAAATTCCATATTTCCCCCCATTGCTTCAACTAATTTCTGGGAGATCGCTAACCCTAAACCTGTTCCTCCATAGGCTTTACTATGAGAACCATCTACTTGTACGAATTTTTCAAACAATTTTGCTTGATTTTCTAAGGAAACACCAATTCCTGTATCTGCTACACTCACTTTAACGAATCCTGGACAAGATTGACCTTGCCATTCGATCGCTTTTTTGACCAACTCTACATTAATACTAATTCCTCCTTCATGGGTAAATTTAATGGCGTTTCCGACTAAATTGAGCATTACCTGTAACAAGCGCTGATAATTGCCATATAACATAATAGGGGTTAGAGAACAGGGCATCTTAATCTTGAAATAAAGGTCTTTTTGCTTGGCTTGGGGACGGGTAAAATTATCAACGGCGTTAAATAATTCTGATAAGTCAATGGGATCAAAATCTAACTTCATTTTGCCCGCTTCAACCTTAGCAATATCTAAGATATCGTTAATTAAATTGAGTAGATGAAGGGCAGATTTATGGGCTTCTTCGATGAATTCTCGTTGTTCTTCGGCATCATCAGCCATACCATCTAAAATAAGCTTTAAAAAGCCAATAATCCCATTTAAAGGGGTTCTTAATTCATGGGTGGTACTGGCAAGAAAGTCACTTTTGAGACGGGATGCTTCCTTGGCTGCTTCTGATGTGCGTTGTAGTTCATTGTATAAGGTTGCGTGGGCGATCGCAGTTCCCACTTGATCGGCTAATTCCAAGAGTAATTCTTGTTCTCCTTGGGTCCAGACTCGATGGCGATCGCATTGTTGCAGACAAATTAAACCGTTACGTTGATCTTGATAAAAGGTAGAAACTAGGAACAGAGATTTAATCTGAAACGGATCATTGGGTAATTGTTCGATCATCACTGGCTCTCTTTGATTTATGGCTTGTTGCCAATAGGTTTCACTCAAAGGATCAAGATGATAACCCACCATTGATGGATAAGGAGATGGACAATATTCTGCTTTAAGTTCTAAGGTTTGGCGATCGCTAACCGTTACCATCAAACAGCGACTTAATTTTAAGGTTTCCCCGATACTTTGGGCAGTTTGTTGCCATATTGTCTCTAAATTGAGAGTTTTTCTGATTTTTCGAGCAATTTTTGTTAATACTCGTTGATAGGGATCGGGAGTAATCGGTAAAGCGGTATCTATTGTTAAAGAAATCTCACTTTCACTTAAGAGATGTCCCATCCCTAATACGGTTTCCGAATTACCTTGGGGGAGAAGAATGGGGCTAATCACTAATTCAAAGCAAAAAGACTGATCTTGGTGATTAAAGCGACAATAAAAGGCTTCAGGAAGACGGCGCTCTAAGATACGCTGTAATCTTTCTTGATAGGCTTCATAGGGACTAGGGGTAAAGCGCTCAATGGCCAGATAATACTTGATCTCTTCAGGGTTTATTCCATAATTTTGCGCTAAAATCCAAGTAAATTCTAGGTATCTTCCCTCCTGATCCTGAATAAACATCAATTCTGACCCCAAATTTTGCGAGGGGGATGGGGACATCTGTTTGACCAGTGATGATTTGATGCTTACCATAATGTTTAGCTCAATGCAGAAGGAAGAAGGAGGAATAAGTAAGAAGAAAGGAAAAAACGGTTAACTCTTAACTGTTCACTTTATCTAT
>JBFRWQ010000047.1:0-19675 GCA_051439665.1 Microcystaceae cyanobacterium
AAAAATTAGGGATTTTTACTGATCAAAGTGAGCGCTATCACAGGAAAAGAGTGTCACTTTACATGGTCAATTTTCACATAATCATTGATAATAAGTTATCTTAGAAAAGATAGCCATTTTTTTTGCAATAACAACCCCGCTTAATTTTCTGTCAAAGGACAATCCTATGCTAAGTAGTACCGCCACTGAAATCCAAAATAAATATAATGCTGGACAGAGAGACTTTCCCAATCTTCAACTTCGCCGAGAAGATTTACATGGTCTAAGTCTAAAAAATGCTAACCTTCAAGGGGCAGACTTTAGTTATGCCAATCTGCGGAACGCTGATTTGAGTGGGGCAGATTTGAGGAATGCTTATTTCAATGAAGCAGACTTAACAGGGGCTAATTTAGAAAATGCTAACCTAGCTAATGCTTCTCTAGTTAAAACCTATCTGATTAAAGCAAACTTACAAGGTGCTAATTTACAGGAAGCCTACTTAAGCGGTGCTTACCTGACTAAGGGAAATTTAGAAAATGCCTTACTACAAGGGGCTTATTTTAATGGAACACAACTAACAGGGGCTAAACTAACGAATGGGAAATATAATCAGAAAACTAAATTTGATCACACGGTTAATCTGAGTAAGTTAGGGTTAGTCTTAGAGGTAAAAGCACAACCTAAAACCTCATCTCAAGTCGTAGAAAAATCAAGTGTGGTCAGCAGTAATATAGACAAGGAAGTGAGAATCGATGAACTGGTAAAAATGCTCAATCATCTCCTTGAAACGGGTCAGCGCTATTTAGGACCAACAATGACCACTCGTTATTGGAAATCGGCTAAACCAGATACAGATTGGGTCAATCAGTTTGAACTTGATAGTGCAAGTAAAATCATCTACACAGGAACTCAAGATACTCCTTTATCTGGTGAACAATTAGAAGAAGCAAGAAGATGGATTATTGCTTTTGTGAAATCTTGTTCGATGATTATTCAAAATTATACTGAAATGCTTGATCCCGAAAAGTTAGCTTTCCCCATTGTTGGTAAAAACGGAGTAAAAAAAACAGCTAATTTGAGATCAGTTCCCTCAGCGCAACCTATTGCTGTTTAAATTGATAAAGAATACAAACCTGTTTAACATTGGGAGTATTGGGATCAGTATAGGGAGTTCTTCCCGTTTCTTGTAGTCCTAGTTGTTCAAATTGCCTTAACTCTCCTTCAGATAATGGCCAAGGAGGACCCGATGGGGGATCTTCATTGTCTCTGAGACGAGTAATAACCATTAAGATACCCTTGGAGGAGAGTAGGGGGGCGATCGCATTGATCACCTCTGAACGCATTTCAAGGGGTAAGGCTTGAATAGTACGACATTCAAAAATAAAATCGAATTTTCCTAACCAATCTTGATCTAGGTTTAATAAATCATCTACCTGATAATTAACCGTTGAATCGGGAAAGCGCTGACGACACCATGCGATCGCTGACGGGGAAATATCAAACGCATTGACAGAATAGCCTTTTTGTGAAAGCGCTTCTGCATCATCGCCTAAACCGCAACCAATGACTAAAGCTGTCTGATTTTCTGTAATTGAGACAGTATTTAGCCAATTTTGCAGAGAAGGATGGGGCCTTAATTTTGCCCAGGGAACTTGTGAACCATCTCCTTTTGCACCTTGGTAGAGGGTTTCAAACCATCCGGTTGCGTCTCCTTTCTCTTGAGACTCTAGGGCGAGTTTTTGGACTTTCTGACGAATTTCTTCTAACGACATTGTTGGATAAGTAAACTAATTTCTTTTTAATTTTATAGCAAAGAAAGAGATGGACTTGGAGTCTCTTATCTAGGATTAATTACTCTTTCAAGACAGCAAATAGCGGTAATTTACGAGAAGCGCTCTTAAAAAACAGGTAATACCAAATCCAGTTAACAAAACCCAGTTATCACTCTCTGGGCAAGAATCTCCCCCCTCTTCCCCATCTCTACCAAAACTAAGTTTTATAAGTCGGATTTGGTATAAGGCCATCCCTTCCCCTACCTTGGAAGCTGAAATAAATCCAATGGCCATGTCGTTTTGAGGGGAGTTTTCGATCACCGATTAATCCATGTCCTCAAAAACTCGATATTATTTTTCATATCTTCTGCTGATTTTGTTGAGATCAACTTCAATAAGCCTTTCATTTGATCGCCAATAGAATAATCTTGTTTACTGAGAATAATACCTGAATGCTCTTTTCCTTCACTCAACCACTGGGTATGCAACCGATAAAAATCTCTCACGTTGAAGCTGTATATGACTCGCTGATTCACAAACGCCCATGTCAATTGTTGCTCATCAGGTTGGGACAGCTTTTTGTCCTCAGCCGTAGATACCACATCCGCACCTCGACTGCGGAGTGCGCTCAATAGACGATTGCTAGTTGCATCTTCATCGAGATATAAGCGGATATTAGTCATGGTTCAGCACCGCCAGCCGCTCATATTCAGCTTGTTCATCAGCTAAATCAGCATCAATTACCTGCTGATTGGCGTGGTAATAGGCTAAGGCAGCATACACTTGGGCTAAGGTCAAGTAGTCCTTATCTGCTACTATATCGTCCGCACTATATCCTTGCTTATAAAGGGTAGCGATACGACCGACTGTAGTGCCTGTTCCCTTGACAATCGCTCGTCCCCCTTGAATCTGTGGGTCAGAGGTAATCAGATTACCAATATCTATTAATACTTGTGTCATAAAAATTTTCCAAAGATTATATTGCTTTGAGCCATAATAGTTCATTTTTAATTTTAATCTTGATCATGCTATCTTGGAGGAAGCAAAATTGCCCGAACATTATTCCCACAAGTAGAATAATGTTGATAAAATTATCAGACTATCTGAGCTTTGGAATTTATCTTAAAACAATGACAAAATACATTCTTTTTGGTAGCTACTGCGAAAACGCTTTAGAAAAACGGACTCCCTATCGTCAAGCACACTTAGATGGCTTAAAGCAACAAAAAGAACAAGGAATTTTAATTACCTTGGGACCGACAAAAGATAACACGAAAGTGTTTGGTATTTATGAAGCAGAAACAGACGAAATTGTTAAACAATTGATTGAAAATGATCCTTATTGGAAAAATGGGATTTGGACAGATTATGAGATTAAGGAATGGATTCAAGCTTTTTAAATGTGCTGAGTATTTTAGGATGGGAAGATGGGCAAAGCCTATTCTACGACGATGAAAGTATTGATTTAAGCGCTTTTAAATGTTCTCAATGATATATGAAGATGGGCAAAGCCCATCCTACTTACTGAATACTTGTAAGTCTCTCATGCTAATATCTAACCATTTTGCTTGGGTAATTGTTGCACTACTGGAAATATAATCAACGCCTGTTTGTGCCACTGAACTAATGTTTTTCAAGGTAATATTACCAGAGGCTTCGATCTTGATTTTGTCATTGGTTTCTCTAATCAATTTAACTGCTTTTTCCATTTCTTCTAAGGACATATTATCTAACATGATGATATCTGCTTGATTGTCTAGCGCTTCTTGTACTTCTATTAAGGTACTGGTTTCAACTTCAATAGTAAGAGGATAGGGTATATTTTGACGAATTTTAGTAATTGCTTCTTTAATTCCTCCTGCTGCTTGAATATGATTATCTTTAATCATCACTGCATCATCTAAGCCCATACGATGATTGGTTGCACCTCCTAATTGGGTAGCATACTTTTCTAGGATGCGATGGCCAGGGGTTGTTTTACGGGTATCAACAAATTGAGTCGGTAAACCAGCAATTTCTTGGCTGTATTTTTGGGTTAATGTAGCAATTCCACTTAAGCGCATGGCCAGGTTTAATGCAACTCGTTCCCCTGTTAATAAACTCCCTAATTCTCCCTTAATCGTAGCAAGAGTTTGACCAACTTTTACGATTTCTCCCTCAGCAACAAGAGGAATAAATTGAGTATCAGGGTTAAGTAACCTAAAGATTCGGGCTGCAATAGGAAGTCCTGCGATCATTCCTTCTGCTTTTGCTATCCAGATCGCCTCTCCTGAGCGAATTTGACCATAAAAAAGAGCTTGTGTGGTGCGATCACCTCGACCTATATCTTCTTGTAACCAAGTTTGTAACAGAGGATCGAGAATAATCCAAGGGGGTAAAGAAAGCATGAGACAGAATAAATATTAGTGGATTTTTGTAGCCATCGTAATAATTCCCTGTTGGCCTAATAGTAATTCTCGTAAGAGGGTGACAATTCCTACCCAAACAATGGGGCTAATATCTACACCACCCAAGGGAGGAATGACTTTACGAACAGGGATTAAGAGAGGTTCAGTGGGAATAAAGACTAAATTAAAGGGAAAACGGTTGCTTTCAAGCTGAGGATACCAAGTTAAGACAATACGAATAATAAAGAGGACGGTCATGAGGCTAAAGAGTAGTCCTATACCAAGGGTGACAAGATTAAGCATAGTTGTGGATAATATAATATTATTTTGGGATAAGTGATTTATTATTCTAACCCATAACTTGTAGGGCTAAAGCCCCTACTACCAACTTGTTTTTCTTGATTATAAGGATTAATACACCATGACTGAAGAAGCGCCTTCTCCTGTAAAATCCAAGGATGTATTGCGAGAAAATGTCGAAAAATTGGGCTTAAAACAGATTCAACGCCATTTATTTATCTGTGCTGATCAAACCAAACCTAAATGTTGTGATAAAGCGTCTAGTTTGGAAGCATGGGATTATCTTAAGAGACGATTAAAAGAGTTAGGCTTGGATAAACCGAGTGAAGAGCGCCCTAGCTGTGTTTTTCGCACTAAAGCCAATTGTTTACGGGTTTGTGCAGAAGGACCCATTCTACTGGTGTATCCTGATGGTGTTTGGTATAAACAAGCGACACCAGAGGTATTAGAGCGTATTATTCAAGAACATCTCATTAACAATCAAATTGTCGAAGAATATGCTTTCCTTAGTCACTCTTTACCCGAAATTCCCGAATCTAGCTCTACAGATTGATGAGTTTGACCATTAAAAACACTCAATCCCTTTTCTCATAAGAGTTTTCCTTCTTCATTCTTCATTCCTCATTCCTCATTCTTCCTTCCAATCATGTCCCATCTTGTTCTCGAAGTGCAACAAACAGGCGATCGCATTGATCGGTGGTTAGGACAACAATTACCCGATTTATCTCGTTCTCGTTTGCAAAAATTGATTGAAGAGGGATATTTAAAACTAAATGGCGAAATTTGTCACAGTAAGAAGATTAAGCTCTCTTCAGGCGATCGCATTGACTTAACCCTTCCCACACCTACCCCCCTTGACTTACAACCCGAAGAGATTCCCCTTGATATTCTCTATGAAGATGAATCCTTAATTATTATCAATAAACCGTCTAATTTAGTGGTTCATCCCGCCCCTGGCCACCCATCAGGTACATTAGTCCATGCTTTACTCTTTCATTGCCAAGATTTAGCAGGAATTGGCGGTAAAGAACGGCCTGGGATCGTTCATCGTTTAGATAAAGATACCACAGGGGCGATTGTGGTTGCTAAAACAGATTTTGCTCATCAGCACTTACAGGGACAATTAAAGGCAAAAACAGCTTATAGGGAATACTGGGGGGTAGTTATCGGGTCGCCTAAAGAAGATGAGGGGATGATTGAGCAGCCTATTGGCCGTCATCCCGTTGATCGTAAGAAAATGGCAGTAATTGACCTAGAAAAAGGGGGACGGGAAGCAGTTACTTATTGGCAAGTATTAGAACGATTAGGCAACTATACCTTAATGGAATTTCGCCTTAAAACAGGGAGAACCCATCAAATTCGGGTACATAGTCGTTATTTAGGCTGTCCTATCCTCAATGATCCCCTCTATGGTTCAGGTCATTCTGTTGGAGTTAATTTAACAGGACAAGCGCTTCATGCTCGTAAATTAAGTTTAGTTCATCCAGTTTCAGGGGAACAGATTGAAGCGATCGCTCCTTTACCCCTAGAGTTTACTAAGTTGTTGAATGTATTAAGGTTCAAATAAATAGTACCTTGACCATAAAGCTGCGGAATGTGGGTTAAAAAAAATCAAGAAATGTAACATTTGCTACAAGAAAATAGCACAAAGCGCTCACTACGTTTATGCTGAAAAGTATAAATACCTGAGCAAAAAGATGGTGGTGGGTTTGCGATCGCTGTTAAGGCTCATAACAGATAACCCCTTAACGAAAAATATTAATGATCAAGGAGCAATACCACCAACCTTTATGCTGTTCCATTTGTAGGAGAAAGTAACAATGAAAATTTTCCAATTCATGAAAATTCAAGCGATTTTACCTCTTAGTGACTTACTTAAGGGAGAAGTGGAAGATGTAGAAGTAATATCACCACAAGCAAGGCGAGAATTATAAAATCATGCGATCGTTAGTTAACCTTCGTTTCTTCAGGTATAGCTCTACGCAAAAAGGTATTTGACCTTAAAAATTCCTGAAACAAGCGTCATAACTTACTTCTGACTTCACAAGCTTTGCGTAGCACTATACTTAACAATCTCTTAGAGTCCCATTCATTCAGTTTTTTGTCAGCTAAATCATTTATTAGCGAGGTGTATTATGTATTTAGCCTACACTCAAGATTCTGCTCCTCCCACCAATGTGCGTTCAGGGAAAGGAACGAATCATTCCATTATTGGTGGTTTACAAAACAATACCGTTATTACCGTTAAGGAAAAATTGGACAACGGTTGGTTACAAATTGTCAAACCCATCGAAGGATATATTTCTGGTAAATTAGCTAAACCTGACGTTCCTTGTTTTGAAAGGGATAGAGTGGGTTCTATTGCAGATTGGCAACATCTTCTTAATGGATGTGGTTATTATCCTTCAAGCCATCCACAGTTGATTATAAACGATCAATTTGACGAAGCCACCATTGCCGTTACCAAAAAGTTTCAAAAAGACCTAGATTTAGAAGAAACAGGGGAATGTACTCTTGCGACTTGGCAAGCTGCTTTTGATCACGCAAAACTTCCTGATTGGCGACCTGTTGAACCCTATATAGGATCTCCCATAGTTGAACCTCCTTCTGATCGTTTATCAGAAGAAGAGAAGTATAATTACTGTCGTCAAGTCATTATGAGTCATGGGGGAAATTTCTTCGATGGAGTGAATCGGCGTAATTTACTGTCATTTCGTCAGGAAACTAGCACAAAGGAGAATAGGTGGAAGGGATTGTATGATGACGTGACTTTTATGCTTTGGAAAGATGGAAATGGACAAAAGCATTGCAATAATTACAAGTCGAATACAGAACCTTCTTCTTGGTATGAAGATAACACAACAAATCGTAACCGAAAGCCTCATCGAAGACCCATTTATGGCCGAGACGCAAACAGAGATGGCCGGAAAGATTTAGGACGGTTACAAGAAGGCTATTACGAGTATAAAAAGGGTTATAGCAGTAGTCTCGGTAATGTCTTAATACCCACAGAAGATGCAATGACGGTGATTCGTGATATCGATCATGACGGCATTTTTGAAGATCACGAACCGATGTTAGGAGCTTCCGATATGCTTTTCCACGCAGGATTAACTTGGCGAACAGGAAGTGCTGGATGTCAAACGATGCACCCTAACATTTATAAGGGTTTTTGGAAAGATTTGACTCGTAACGGTAATCCCGGTGTGATTGGTTACACCATTGTTCGTTGGAAATCTTTGTAAGTTGATGAATTTCTGAACAAAATTTCAAGAGGTAAACATTTATGAATTACGAAAAAATTGCCCAAGACCTTTCAGACAAGTTCAATAAAGCGATTTCTGCTCAATGGCTAGAACTCATTCACGCTTTAGCGGATAAGAAACTATCATCCATTGATCATCTTAAACCTGCCATTGTGGGTCAGTGGATACTTGAGTGTGGCCGTGGTAGTTCTAAACTTTTTCAAGATTACTGGAATCCTGCAGGGATGAAATGGCGTTCAGAAATGGAAGGCTACGCAATCAGTGTTTATTACGAGACTGATACAGAACCCAGTGGTGGAGCAGATTTCTGCAAATTTGCCGACGCTAAAGCTGCAGTGGAGGGTTATTTCAAATTCCTTGGTCGTACTCCTTACACAGGCTGGCGAGAACACGCCCGTACTGCCAGAGAATGGCTTGGTTTTATTGGAAAAACTTGGTGTCCCCCCGGATACACAGAGTCATGGATTGCAAAACATGGTGGACTTAAGTATCACGAATATATACTCGATTCTTTCTGGGATGAAGCCGTTGAAACGCTCAAAGCCGTCGGTTGGAAGGAAGATGAAAAACCTCTCACATTAGAAGCAAATTGGTTTGAAGCCAACCGTACCGATAATGGCAAAGCAGTAATCACAGCATATAACGAGAATAAAGCTCTTACCAATCTTTATGGTAATCCTTCTATCCCAGTATCAGAATTGAGAGCCTTATTTGATAAGTATCCAAAAGCAGAGAATATTCTAGTTGCTGAAACAGATAAGAAAATTATCCCAGATGCACCTCGTTGGCCTGATGTTCTTAAACAAACTATCCTACCTCCTCCTGAAGGACGACTCAAAGGAGTTAAAATTCTGCTAGATGCTGGTCATAGCAAGAGCAAACGAGGCGCAGGCGGCTTACCCCCAGACTATCCTGACGAATGGGAACATAATGTCATTGCTTGTCAAGTGCTAAAAGAAATTCTGGAAAAAGAAGGTGCATATTGTCACTATGAAGATCCTGATCCCGATAACCTTGTGTATATGGGACAATTGGCCAAAGGTTATGACATCGCCATTTACAGTCACCACAACGCCTTCGATAAAGATGGTATCGATGAAGGAACAGGAATCTATGTTCATCCTGAAGCATCTTCTCGCTGTAAAGACTTTTGTGAGTTTGCTGTCGCTAAGATTGCTACTGCCGTTGGTAACCGTAACCGAGGAGTGAAAGCACGACGATTCACTGTTCTTAAAGAGAGCTATAAAGTTGGTTGTCCCGTCTCCCTTCTTCCCGAATATTATTTCATTGATGATTATGGCAATACATCAGTGACTAAACCTAAAACACGAAGAGCAGCAGAAGCTCTTGCTCAAGCTGTCATCGAATACTTTGGCAAGCCCTAACTAAAAATGTAGTAGTCAGACATTTAATACCCAAAATCTGTCTGACTACTAGAGAATTCTTAAATATTTAGGAGAATTGTATGTCTTCCCTTCCCAAGATTCCTTATGACGTTGAAACCAAAGTTATCCGTCATCTAGGCCCAGGTAGAGCTTGGCAAAGAACGGTCACATTACCCACATCTGGTAAATTTGTCGAAGAAAGTCATTATGCTACGGTTGAGGATCATTTTCCTAACAATCGGCTTTTTCCCGAATCCGAAACAGAGAAAATTGAAGATCACTTAAACAGATCCCTTGCAATTTATCAAAAATATGACCCCAGTGCTAGTTTAGACAAATTATATCGAAATTATTGGAATCAAGTCTGGACACCCCCCGAAGGCGGTAAACATGGTCAAGGATCAGTCGGTAATCTCCGGCCTAATGTAGAAGAAGAAATGTGGTTTATCACCATGATGTGGGCAAGTAGTAGTGAAAAACCTAAACCGGGGACTAAATTTTTACTCAGTGCCAATAATCGCTATGCTGTGGTTGTCGCAGGATATGAAACCGGCCCAGGTTCCGAATCATTTTTAGGGGGAGTGACACGAGAAGTTCATGCTTGGCTTGGTACAAATAACTCATCTCAACTTACCCTTGAATATCTTAGAGATCAAAGTGTTCCCATCGGTCCAGTTGAACTAGAAGGAAATGAAACACCATCTTATAGAGTCACGGCAAGTAGCCTAAATATTCGCCGTGATCCTTCCCTTAATTCCGATATTATTGGTTCTTTGTCCAACAATCAGGTGATTTATGATGCTGCTAAACAAACAGATTCAGATCAACGAACTTGGATGAAAGTTACTTTACCCAATCTGAGTGGCTGGGTTTCCATGCGGTATTTAGAACCCATTCAACCAGAGAAAAAACGGTATCGGGTGACAGCGACTTTGCTTAATGTTCGGGATCGTCCTTCCATCCAAAATTCAACCATTCTCGGCACATTAAGACGAGATGAACTGGTTGAGCTTCAGGACGACAATTCAGCAGCGTACTGGCTAAATATTCAGCAAATTAATGGTAATCTAGCAGGTTATGCCTCTCGAAAATATCTAGAGCAAATTGGTATCGTATCACAGGATTTTCCTTGGTTTGCGATCGCTTTAGTCGAGGAAGGAGTTCGAGAAAAAGCAGGATCAGGAGATAATCCTAGAATTGTTGAATATCTGCAAAGTACCACCCTCTCAGAACCTAGCGCATCTAATGATGAAACCCCTTGGTGCAGTGCTTTTGTTAACTGGTGTGTTGAAAAAGCAGGATATGCAGGAACTGATAGTGCATGGGCAAAAAGTTGGCTGAACTGGGGACAACCTCTGTCAACGCCGCAAAAAGGCTGCATAGTCGTCTTTGAACGGCGAATGTCTAACGGTCAGATTGGTGGTCATGTTGGTTTCTACATTAGCGAAACATCAGAAACAGTGAAGGTATTTGGAGGAAATCAGTCTGATTCTGTCAAATATTCTCACTATCCCAAAGATGGATATTTGGGACGCACAAAATATCGTCTGTTAGGGTATCGAACCATTTAATGAAAAAAGGAGACTAACCATGAAATTTGGCATTGACATTGGACATAATTGCCCTCCCGATACGGGTGCAGTCGGAATTAAAAAAGAAGATGACTTAACCAAAGCAGTCGGCACGCTATTGATGCAAAAATTAGTGGCTAAAAGCCACAGCGTCGTTAATTGTACGCCGAATCAAGCGTCTTCCGTGGGGGATTCTCTGCGAAAACGGGTCAATAAAGCGAACGCTAATCAAGTGGATATCTTTGTTTCCATTCACTTTAATGCTTTTTCACCTACTCCTAATCCAAGAGGAACAGAAATTTATGCGATTAGTAATGCAGGAAAAGCGATCGCTCAGTCAGTTCTCGATGAAATTGTTAAGCTAGGATTCAGAAACAAAGGAATTAAAAATGCTAACTTTTTTGTTCTCAGAAATACCTCAATGCCCGCCATTTTAATTGAGTGTTGTTTTGTTGACTCTCAAGCAGACATGAATCTTTTTGATGCTGAAAAAATGGCAGAAGCTATTAAAGTCGGTTTAATTGGTGATGCTGAAGATAACTCAGATCCTCAACCCAGCATTTTGAAAATCACTCAAAAAACCATCCTGAAACCTCTGACTCTACAATCGTCAGAGTTACCTTCAGAGGAATTAATCGACATTGAGGTAGGAGAATATCCTGTCTTGGATTCTCGGTATGAAGAACGCCATTATTGGGTGAAATGGCCAGATAAAAGTCTTGGTAACCGAGACACTCATTTTGTCTTTGACGAATATGCAGAAGTTAAGGAAACTTAAACCGTTTGTCAGGTAGGGCAAAATTATAATTTAATGCCCTACTTAGTCATTGATAACCATTACTTAAAATCTTTTTTTTGTTCAGTTGAGCTAATTTTTTTGGAAATAGGAGCTTAAAATGTCACCCCAAGGAATCTTAGACAATCGTTATTTTCTACGTCCTACTAATGACCAAAACTTATCCTTTCCTCTGTTAATTGTTGGAGGATCAACTGCTGCTTATTCAGCCACATTAGGCGCATTAAAAGCAGGGGCTAAAGTCTGTTTAGTACAACCCCAAAAAGTTTTAGGGGGACAATTTACCGCACAAGCTCTTCCTGCATCTGATGATGGTAAACTGCTAGAACAAAAAGACAAACAACCCATTGATGGCGAACAGTTTGCTATCTCTAAAACACAAAAAGAATTCAGACAGCGATCGCGCCAATTGCAAAAAGTCAATGGGAAAGTGATCGATAACCCAGGGGGCGGTTGGGTCAGTAATTTTGCAGTTACCCCCGTTAATGCAGCTAAAGCTCTCAATGAAGCCATTGAACCCTATCTAGACAGTCAAAAGTTAACGATTATTCCTCTTGCTGACCCAATTCAAGTTTTATTTACTCAATCTCCGAACCAATTGCGACAAGTAACAGGGGTTATCTTCCAAGACAAAGAAACTCAATATCAGTTCACTGTCAACGCCGATATTATTATTGAAGCCACAGATTTAGGGGATTTACTGGAATTAGGTCAAATTGAGTCCCGTGTCGGTCAAGAATCTCGCCATGAAACAGGAGAGACAGTTTTACTAGACGAAGCTTATCCTATGTGTCAACAAGCGATTACCTTTTGTGCGATAGTCGAAAAAACGGCTCAGGGACAGGGTATTGCTGTCAAAAAACCAGATGGATATGGTGAAAAACCATGTTTAAAGACCCATTCCTTTACCTGTTACTACAAACAACGGGAATTCTTTGATCGTTTTGGGATTTTTACCTATCGTCGTATTCAAAGACATCAAGAGGGAGATATTCCTCATCCTGTTAACGGAGATGTCACCATCATTAACTATAAGTGCAATGATTACGGACTCAGTGCTTTAACAGGGGTTAGTCGTGCTGAACGAGAGAAAACAATTCAGCAAGCACGAGACTATACCCAAGCTTATCTCTATTATTTGCAATCTCAACCTTTAAAAACCAAAACAGGTGAGGTAGGAGACTTCAAACCCAGAGGGGATTTGACTTGGACAGAAGACGGAATTGCTCTAGAACCTTATATCCGAGAAGCAAGACGGGGAATTGCCCTGAGAACCATTCGTTATGAAGATGTCCACCCCAAATTTTTCCCAAATCAAGCCCGTGTGCGGTGTTTTGAAGATAGTATCGGTATTGGTCAATATCATTATCTTGATGTTCATCCCAACGATGCGTCGGGTCATGCAGAGATTGATAGTCTAAGTGACGAAGAGGAAGAAAGATTACGGTTTACCATTCCTCTCGGTGCGCTAATCCCTGTTAATACCAATAATTTTATTCTTTCAGCCAAAAGCATCGGGACAACCCATATTACCAACTCTGCTTATCGAATGCACCCTGTTGAATGGGCAATTGGTGAAGCAGGAGGACATCTAGCAGCCTTTGCTCTTGAGAATAGGGTAGAAGTCCGTCAAGTCGCTACTGATTTGCGCTTAAAACGTCAATTTCAAGGATTACTTGCTAAAGCTAACATTCCTCTTTTTTGGTTTGATGATGTTGGACACGATGATCCCGATTTTGAGGCCATTCAAGTCTTAGCAGTTGCTGGAATTGTTCGTACTGAAAATTATAAAGAGTTGAAATTTAATCCTAAAGGAACGGTCAATCGGGCAGTGGTTTGTATTGCAACGGTTAATGTGATGGGATTTGAGTTAATTAATCCAAATACACCGTCTTTTGTCGATGTTCCCACAAGCCATTTTGCCTATTCCAGTATTGAAACCCTAGCAGCTAAAAATCTAGTGTCTGGGGTAGGAAATCAGCGTTTTAATCCGTCTGATCCCTGTACCAGAGAACACTTATCATTTATGGTCGCTAACTTAGGTGATTTTCCTGTGAATGAAATCTTTTCAGGCACACCTCAAGATAATAAACCCTTAGAACGACGGGAATTATCGCGAATTTTGTACCGTTTACTGTGTTTCAAACTCAAAATCTCCACTTCCTAATTTTTTCTTAGAGCAATCTGACACTCTAAACATCAATATAAGTAATAGGAATAGGTAATCACGAAACTTAAAAAAGACAAAAAAAAGTTAATTTTCGGAAATCAGGTATTTTGCTTTCGCTGATTTCAATTACATTTATGGCAAGTGGTTGCCATGAAGATTTAAGTCAAGTGCAACAATTTAGTCAAGTCTCAGGTATAATTGAACAAACATCTAAGAACTTGGTCAATATCTTTATGAATCTTGTCTAAGATTAGATAACCTTAGCCAAGTTATCTAGGAATTGAATGATTCCCTTGACAATGTTTTTATTTCTCAACTAAGGAGCATAGTACTATGAAAATTAAAGACTTTCCTTTTCTTACTTTTTTAATAGTTTTAGCTATTATTATTCTTGTACATTTTTCAGCTTTTACAACAGGAGTTCAAGCTCAAACTGAAGGGACTGAACAAGCCTATCAAGAAGCTCTCAAGGATGCTCAAAAAATTGAAGATGATGAACTATTAGAGAGTTTGACGGTTATTATTGATCGCCAATCTAATCCTAATTTATTGTGGGATGAGCAAGGTCGGGTTTTAGTTGCTACTTTCACAAATCGTTCATATCAATCAGGAGACTTAATTCAGTCCCAGAATAAACTTATAGAAGTTTGGGTCACAGTTGTACCTGAACTAAAAACTTTTTGTACCAATTATGTAGAGACAAATACAAATCCGACACTTAATGAGCGACTTGATCAATTATTAGGTCTTATTCCTGATTCTGGTAAAACTGATCTTGTAGAAATTTTGGTTGATCCTCAGTACCTTAAAAGACCTACTCGAAATCCTAATCCAGCCTTGTATGATCAGGACGAACTTTTATCATTAATCAGGGAATCTTCTTTTCCTCAAGAGGTCACTTACAACTACCGTAATTGGTATAATAAACTAGAAAATGGTCGCCCTAATAGTCGTTATCCTTGGACGGGATTGGGCTATACTTACGATTGGGGAATCTATCCTAAAACAACTCTACAAACAGATGCTGGATTGAGTGAATTTGTCATATTTTTACCACCTAATACTGATATAAAACCTGCTATTGAGGTTCACCAAGTTTTTTCACCTGAAGACTACTGCCGTTAACTCCCATAAAAAAACAATGACATCGTAATGCTAAGTATTTTCTCCTCTATTAGAGTTAAGTAATATTTTGGCAATCTTCCCAGCCCCGCCAAAAAGCTTTCACCGATTCTTCCATTTGAAAGCTTTGAGCGTGATTGTTGCATAATTTTAAGGTGTTTTCAATAGCAATATGAGAATTGTTATAATAGTGATAAGCAGGACAAATTCTTATTGTTCACTGCCGGGTGAATCTTAGGTACATTAACTATGAATCGCAATCAAGCGCCGAAATGGATTATTCTCGCTATCTTAGGGGGCGGATTCCTATTCTTCTTAGCAAGTCTTAATCCGACCCGTTTTGTTGATAATGGACAAAACTTGGTGGTTTTTTCTTGGTTTAATGGTGTTAAAAGTCAAGCGCTAGAACCTGGATTTCATTTAGTTACCCCAGTCGTTACTGCAACCTATCCCTTCGATGTCAAAACCCAAGCGCTAACATGGAAAGATAACGATACATCTGCCTATAGCTCCCGTTTAATTGCTTTATCACAAGATGGCCAACAAATTCGCTCTGAAGTTACGCTCCAATTTCGGGTGATTGATGCACCAACCGTCTTTAATACCCTGGGCCTCGATTATTTAGATCGGATTGCGCCTATTGTGCGCTCAGTCATTGTGTCAGAAACAGCGAATTTTTCAGCGCAAGACCTCTATTCAACGCAAAGACCCATTCTTCAAGCCCAAATTAGAGAAAAACTGGTCAGTTATCTTGAACCTTACGGAATTTATGTACTGGATTTACTGTTAAGAGATGTCTCTTTTCAACCAGAATTTGTCCAGGCGATTGAAGGAAAAACCATTGCGGAAAACCGACTCGCTCAAAAATCATTTGAAATTGAACAAGCACGCCAAGATGCTCGCACAACCATTGCTAAAGCAGAAGCAGAAGCAGGAAAATTAAAGGCTAAAGCCAATGCGTTAAATAATAATCCCCAGTACTTAGATGTGGTTAAAGCAGGGGTTTATGGAGAAACCCTAGATGTCTTAGTAACTAAAGAGCAACCCTAAATCATTCTTTTTTGGAATCATCATGCAAGACTATAAACTGATTGCTAAACTGGCTATTCCCCTGATTATTCTAGGGTTTGTGTCTGTTATTCTCAAAACACTGGCTTATGTCACTCCCCCAGGCCATGCAACCGTCATTTTTAATACTCTTAGTGGATTACAAATGGACAGGGTAGAAAAACCAGGTGTCACCCTGATCAACCCTGCAGTTGATCGTCCCATCACCTACAATATTCGTACTAAGGTTTGGGGCTTTACCAATGAATCCTCAGCCAATAAAGCGGGAACTGCGATAACAGTCAATAGTTCCGATGGGCAAGCCTTTGATATGGATGTTTACATTGCCCTTCGTCCTAATCAGGATACCCTTGATGACTTGCACAGTCAAGTCGGGGAAAACTATATGAATACAGTGGTTGTTCCTGTTGCTCGTTCTAAAATTCGTGATATTTCCGCCGAATATGCTTCAAAAGACTTTTATCTCAAAGAAAAACGTCAGTTAATCGAACAAAAAGCTGTTCAATTGATTTCTCAAGAAATGCCTACCGGCCAAATTCAAGGAGAAACTGCTCCTCTTATTACCATTGAAGGGGTTTTCTTAGGAACACCCAACTTTCCTGAAGCTTTAAAAAAATCGATTGAACGGAAGCAAGTCGCTTCTATTACGGCACAAACTGCCTCTGTGAGAGCAGAAATACAAAGCAAGGAGACAGAGCGCCTCTTAATCCTAGCAGAAGCGGATCAAAAAGCGATCGAACTTAAAGGACAAGCTGCCGCAGCTAATGCTCAATTAGCAGATTTATTGCTGTTTGAAACCCTAGAAAATCGGGTGAGAAAATCAAGGACAGATCCAGGGGTTACACCTTTGAAAATCATTCGGATTGAGGGAGATTCAACTGTTTTTCTCAATGTTGATCCCCAAAAAGCTGTAGCTAATCAACAAGCTCAAAAATAAAACCCTGTTAGTTTTTCATCAGATTTTACCTGCTATCTGATGTGTGTTAGCTTCGTATTGGTTTAAACTGATAAGTGATGATTTGATGGGCGAAGCCCATCCTACCTAAAATGAGGTAATAGGAATTGCTGTTGTTGGGCTTTAGCCCTATAGCAAGCCTCATTCTAATGTAGAAAATTAGCTGAAACAATCTAGTAGTGGGCTGTTTTAACTAAAATAGCGCAGTAGATTGTGGGTTAATTCTATGATTTGATGGGCGAAGCCCATCCTACAAACTAAAAAATGAAACCCCAGTAATTTTTAACAAGATTTTACCTGAAATCTGATAACTGCTCACTGTTCATTTTTCACTGTTATGCTTGCCGCTTCTTGGTTTAAACTAATAAGTGATGCCAAATCCGACTTATAATACCCTGTTTTAGTCGAAAGGGGTAGTTAGGGCTAAAGCCCAACAATGCACCTGATACAAAATTGGTATGTAAACTGGATTTAGTATAATAACTGATCACTGAGAATCCCTATGAGTTCAGATTCTGTACGCAATCTTTATAATACCTATCCATTTCCCCCTGAACCCCTCTTAGATGAACCTCCCCCAGGATATAATTGGCGTTGGAATTGGATCGCTGCCTATAATTTTTGTTTACAACACCCTCCCCTTCGTCAAAATATTCGTATTCTTGATGCTGGATGTGGTACTGGTGTAGGAACAGAATATTTAATCCATTTAAACCCAGACGCAGAGATTACAGGAATTGATTTAAGCGAAAAAGCCTTAGAAATTGCTCAAAAACGGGTAGAACAGTCAGGAGTGTTGCAAAAGCATTCTCAACCTGTCTCTTTTATGTCTATGAAGTTAGAGGAAGCCCATCAATTAACGGGAGAATTTGATTTAATTAACTGTGTAGGAGTCTTACATCATTTACCAGATCCCATCAAAGGAATTCAAGCATTAGCGCAAAAATTAGCCCCAGGTGGACTGTTTCATATCTTTGTCTATGCAGAATTAGGCCGTCGGGAAATTCAATTAATGCAGGAAGCGATCGCTTTATTGCAGGGACAAGAAAAGGGAAACTATCAAGATGGAGTCTTTGTCGGTCGTCAGTTATTCCAAAATTTACCCGAAACAAACCGTATTGTGCAAGAAGATAAAAAGCGCTGGTCAATGGAAAATCATCGGGATGAATCGTTTGCTGATATGTATGTTCATCCCCAAGAAACAGATTATAATATTTATACCTTAAAGGAATTGATTGACGCATCAGGATTAGACTTTTTAGGATTTTCTAATCCTCAATATTGGCAGTTAGAGCGCTTAATTGGTACATCAGATCAATTGTTAGAGCGCTCTGAAAAGTTAAATCAATGGGAGTACTATCGTTTAATTGAATTACTTGATCCCGAATTAACCCATTATGAATTCTTTTTAGGAAAACCTCCTTTATCTAAGATAGATTGGTCAGAGGATGAAAAGGTATTAAATGCGATTCCTACTCGTCATCCTTGTATGTTTGGTTGGGAAAGTCAAAGCATTCTTAATTATGACTATCAACCTACTACTTTAACTGATGAAGAATTCGCTTTTATTAAAGCCTGTGATGAAAATGAGAGTAAAAAGGTTCAACATATTTTACAGTCAGTTAGTCTTAGTTTAGAAGAAGTGCGATCGTTACAACAAAGACAGTTAATTATGTTAAGCGCTTGATTCACAATTCATATCAAATTCGCTTAAATAGTCATAATTAAATATCTCTCATCTTACTCTTCTAACTCTTGCCTCTTCCCAAAACTTAACTATATTATGGTTATTTAAACGAATAACTAATTGAGTATAAAAATTCATAATTCATAATTCATAATTCATAATTTATGTCAGATATTCGCCTTTGTCCGATCAATCTTAATTATTGGTATGTCGTAGCCCAAAGCAAAGCAGTTAAAACTAAACCCATTGCAGTAACATTATGGCATCATAATTTAGTTCTTTATCGAGATCAAACGGGAAATGTTCACGCATTAGAAGATCGCTGTCCTCATCGACAAGTCAAACTCAGTGCAGGAAAAGTGGTTAATAACGCCATTGAATGCGCTTATCATGGTTGGCAATTTGATGATCAAGGAAAGTGTATTCAAATTCCATATCTAACGGAAAAGCAAGCCATCCCAAATTGTTTAATTCCTTCTTATCCTATTCAAGAAAAAGATGGTTTTATTTGGATTTATCTCGGTGATCAAACCCTATTAGATTCAAAGAATATTCAAACATTAAGCATTCCTGAATGGGAGCATCTTAATTATATTGCAACGGTTTCAACTATTGATTGTCAAGGACATTTTTCTTTTTTAATTGAAAATTTAATGGATATGTATCATGGTCATTTGCATGATAATTATCAAGCATGGGCTTCTGCTAAATTACAAAATATTAGGATGAATGAGCAGGAAGTAACCGCAGAATATGAAGCCCAAAGTTATTATAGAATTGATAAAATTTGGTCAATTTCCCAACTCTTTTTTCCCTCCTTACGTCGTCTTCATCCCGAACCCTTAACCGTCAGTTATCTTTATCCCCATTGGCGCTCTACCTTGGGACAAGACTTTACTATTTACTGCCTATTTTGTCCTGTCACAGAAACCCATACCCGTGCTTTTCTCATTCATTTTACCTCTCTTAATGCCTTTTCTAATTTACATAAACTACCGAACAAATTCCGTCGCTTTGTCAAAAACTCCTTATATGGTTCAGCCCAAAAACTATTAGATGGATTAGTAGAACAAGATGTTAGAATGATCGAACAAGAACAACAAGCTTATCTTAACTCGCCTCAACAACGAACTTATGAAGTTAATCCTACCCTTGGTAAAGTTCAAAAATTAATTCGTCAACAAAGCGATCGTATTTAATCTGCTCATTTACACTTT